>NZ_QTKI01000044.1:0-19366 GCF_010820945.1 Rhodopseudomonas sp. BR0C11 | reverse complement strand
GCAAAACATCCTGGCACGCGGCGTCCGAACTGCTGCGGCTCGGACCGGAGGCCGAAGTGCTGGAGCCCGCCGAGCTCCGCGCAACGATCGCCGAGATGACGCGGGCGATGGCGAAGCGATACGACACCTCAATCTCGTCGTAGGCAGCAGTGAGTCCGGAAAAGACTACCCCCCCGAAGTCATCCATCCGGCGCGACATGAGCGTCTGATCAATACGCTCTCACGTAGCGGACTCATGCGCCGTCGGCTCTGACCATGGCGGACAGCAGATCGACGAACGCCGTGACCTTGGGTGGACGAAACCGGGCGGCGGGATAGACCACATGGATCCCGCCCGATGGCAGCGACCAGTCCGGCAACAACTGGACGAGCGCGCCACTCTCCAGGGGCTCGCCGACCAAAAAATCCGGCAGCACCGAAAGCCCGCCACCGGCGATTGTCGCCGCCAGTACGGCCGGCGTGGTGTTGATGGTCATCGCCGGTCGCATGCGGATGGTGCGGCGATCGACGTCAGCGCACGAGAACTGCAAGACCAGCGGCTCACGCAACGCGCCGTTGGCGATGAACGGTTGTGGGGCGAGATCCTCAGGCACCTTGGCGGTGATCGTGCGCGCGAAGTCCGGCGCGGCGACAAGTAACTGCCGGAACGTGCCGATCCTGCGCGCCTGCTGGCTGGAATCGTCGAGCCACCCGACCCGGATCGAAACGTCGATGTGATGGGTGATCAGGTCGATCCTGGCATCCGACAACACGAGGTCGACCGTACAGGCCGGATAGGTCCGGCAGAATGTCGCCACCAAGGGCGCAATCATCGACGTGCCGAAGTCATTCGGTGCCGCCACCCGCAATGTCCCGATCGGGGTCGCGGTGACTTCGGCGACCGCTCCGAACGCATCCTCCGCGTCGCGCAGAATGATGACAGCCCGCGCATGCAGCAGCCGGCCCGCTTCGGTGGGCTCGACCCGCCGGGTCGTCCGCAGCAAGAGGCTGGTCCGCAGGTCGGCCTCCAGCCGGGCCACTTGTTGGCTGACGACGGTCTTGGTGATCCCGAGCCGTTCGGCGGCGCGTGTGAACGATCCCGCGTCAACCACCGCGACGAAATAAGCGAGCCGGTTGAGATTGATCGCCTCCAGGTCCGCCTCCGTCATTGTCAGCAAAAAACATACAGTATGGATATTTCATCGCAATTATCAACCAAATCCCGATGACCTATTTTGGCGCCAGACAACACAGGAAATGGATATGCGGATCACCTATCTCTTCGATCCTCTGTGCGGCTGGTGCTATGGCGCCGGCCCCGCGCTGGAGAAGCTGTCCCGGCTCGATGATGTAACGCTCGACCTGGCGCCGACGGGCTTGTTTGCGGGCGAAGGGTCGCGGCCGATCGACCAGCGGTTTGCGGACTATGCCTGGCAGAATGATCAGCGCATCGCCCAGCTGACTGGGCAGATCTTTTCAGACCTCTATCGCGAGCGTGTGCTCGGTGCGGTGGGCAGCAGGTTCGACTCCCGGCCGGCCACCCTCGGGCTCGTCGCTGTCGGCCTCAGCGAGCCGGCGCGCGAACTCGACGCCCTGAAAAGCCTGCAGAACGCCCGCTATCGCGACGGCCGCGACAATTCCGACCTCGGCGTCGTCGCCGAAACGCTGACGGCGGCCGGCTTCGTCGAGGCCGCCCGGCGGGTTCAGGCGCCTGACGAGCCGCTTCTCGCCGCCTATCAGAGCACGATCTCAGCCGCGCGGGCCGACATGGCGCGCTTCGGCGTCCAGGGCGTGCCCGGCATTCTGCTCGGCTCCGGCGACCGCCGCCGCAAGATCGATAGCAGCCTTCTGTATGGGGATTTCGATCTGCTCGTCGCGGAACTTCAGCTGGCCTGATCGAGCCCCCCTTCCCCGACAGCTTCCGCCCTCACCACGTGCCGCGTCTCGGCGGCCGCAACAACAAGAGACAGCCATGTATTCAAGGAGAGACCTCATGAAAACGACCGTCGCTGCAGGCGCCGCTATAGCCTTCGCGCCGGCGGGCGTCGGACATGCAGCGGGATCGGCTCTGACTTGGAAACACTTTCCGGCAGGCCCGAACGGCTTCTTCCGTGCCCCGGTGCTGCTCACCGGCCGGACCGAAGCGCTCTTGATCGACGGCGGCTTCACCTATGCGGACGGCCGCGCACTGGTCGAGGCGATCAAGGCGACCGGCAAGCCGCTGACCACCATCTATGTCAGTCAGTCTGACCCGGACTATTACTTCAGCCTGAAGCCGGTGCGCGAGGCTTTCCCGGCCGCCAAGGTGATCGCAGCCTCCGACACGATCGCCGCCATCAAGGGCAATGTTGAAAAGAAGCTCGCCGTCTGGAGCCCGCAATTGAAGGAGAACGGCCCGCAGGCATTGACCGACATCGTGCTGCCTCAAGCTTTCGATGGCCGGGCGCTGGCGGTCGATGGCGAGACGGTCGAGATCGTCAACGCCATCGGCCTCGCCAACCGGCGCTATCTCCACGTTCCCACGCTGGGCGCGGTGTTCGGCGGCGTACTGGTTTTCTCCGGCGTCCATGTCTGGACCGCCGACACGTCGACCAAGGAGGCGCGGGCCGCATGGGTCGCAAACCTCGACAAGATCGCCGCATTGAAACCGTCGATCGTCGTGCCTGGCCACCTCGATCCGAAGGCAGCGACCGACCTGAGTGCCGTCGCGCACACCAAGGCCTATCTCCTCGCCTTCGACGAGGAATTGAGCAAGGCGGCCGACGCCGCCGCGCTGAAGGCCGCGATGGAGACGCGCTTCCCCGGCCTCGGTATGGGCGTCGCGCTGGATATCGGCTCCAAGGTGGCCAAGGGCGAAATGAAGTGGGGTTGAAATGACAAGTCATCGCGACCTCATCCGGAGGACCTATGAAGGGTCCTCCGAAGAGAACGGCCGCAATCTATTGGCCGTCCTTCATCCCGACGTGGAGTGGACCGAAGCGGAAGGTTTTCCGTATGCCGGTACGTATGTCGGAGTCGATGCATTGATGGCGGGCGTATTCGCCCGCCTGGCCAGCGAGTGGATCGGCTATCGCGCCGAGGTCCACACCTACCTCGCCGATGGCGACCGCGTCGCCGCCTTCGGCGTGTACTCCGGCACGTACAAAGCCACCGGCAAAACGATGCGCGCCGCCTTCGCGCATCTTTATGAGATCCAGGACGGCAAAATCCGGCGCATGACTCAATATGTCGATACCGTCATGGTGGGAAAGGCGCTGTCCTGAGTGCAGCGTCTATAGTGATTGACGAATACGTCGGGCAGTCCGAGCTCGCGGCTGCGCAACGCGCTGCCGTGGCGTGATCTCGCCGCGTTTTGGCGCCGCGCCATCGGAAACGCGATCGCCGATCATGCGGCGGTGGCCACTCGCGATCGCCGGATGTTTTTCGATCGCGGCCTGGTGATGCGGCAACGATCGCATCGTGCCAACAAATTGACAGCCGGTGAGGCTGGCGGCATAAAACGGGCCAGTCACAAGGTGACGATCTGCCGGAAGGTCATATGCGCGCATGGCGCTGTCCCGCGCCGCACCTTCCGATGACTACCAACCGCGCGCATTGAGCGAGCAGCGCTTTTTAAGATCCTGTCCGCCGTGATGGCAAAACCGCTGTCACGGCCTGGTCATCCATTGGAATCCGGACACCTATGGAAATCGATGCCTTCTATACGTTCACGATCGCCGTCATCCTGCTTTTGACCGGCAAGATCGCGACACTGAACGCGCCGCTGCTGCGCAAATACTCCATTCCCGAGCCGGTCATCGGTGGTTTCCTCTGCACAGCGGTGGTCGCCCTGAGCTACACGCTTTTCGATCGACCGGTCACCTTCGATCTCGCGATGCGCGACTTTCTGCTTCTGTTGTTTTTCGCGGGCATCGGACTGAAGGCCGAGATCAAGATGCTTCTGGCCGGCGGCCGGCCGCTGGTCATCCTGCTGTCGCTCGCTATCGTCCTCATGCTGATCCAGAACTTCGCCGGCATGGGCATGGCTTCACTGTTCGGACTCGAAGCCAAGGCAGGCCTGATGGTGGGCTCGATCTCGCTGACCGGTGGCATCGGCACGACGCTCGCCTGGGCACCGACATTCACCGAGCGGCTCGGCATCAGCAACGCCATGGAATTGGGTGTTGCGGCCAACACGGTCGGGCTGATCGCGGCCTGCATGATCGGCGGCCCCGTGGCCGCCTTCCTGATGAAGCGTCACAGTGTCGCCGCCACCGACGACCCTGAACTCTCCATCGGCGTTTCCAATGACGGCCGTCAGCCGAGGCTCGACTACTTCTGCATCCTTTGGGCCGTGCTGGCCTTGAACCTCGCCATCATCCTCGGGCTCGGCATTCATGATGCGCTGACACGCACAGGCCTGAACCTGCCCGCCTTCGTGAGCTGCCTGATGGCCGGAATCCTGATCCGCAACCTCATGCCCATCGCCGTGAGCTCGCGCGTCCAGAAACTTTGGCCCGGCGTGGACGACGGGCTGGCGCTCGTCTCCGATCTCGCCCTCGGCCTGTTCCTGACCATGGCGTTGATGGGACTTCAGCTCTGGCAGCTCAATGGCGTCTTCACCTTCGTCGCCTCGGCCCTTGTCGTGCAGATCGTCCTGGCGGCCATCTTCACCATATCGATCGTGTTCCGCTTCATGGGGAAGGACTACGAGGCTGTGGTGATCTCGGCGGGCTTCGGCGGAATAGCGCTGGGCTCGACAGCCACCGCCATTGCCAACATGACAGCGGTCACCCAGCAATACGGCGCCGCCCACCGCGCCTTCATCGTCGTTCCTCTGGTGTGCGGCTTCTTCATCGACATCGTCAACGCCCTGATTATATCGGCCTTTGTCGCTTGAGAGAGCGGGCATCACGGTTCAGTCGCCGGGGGCGGACGATCAGATTACGATCTATTCGGTCACCCTTCCCGGCCAGGCCCGACTGGGCGATTTAGTCTTCGCTGATGGTCGAGGTTTATGGAATTGAGTTGGCTGCGCGCCGAGCCATCTTTAGGAGCGAAGATGTGGCAGCTGACGGCAGTGACAACAGGCATGTTTCTCGCCTCGGTTTTGACGACCGTGAATGCGCCGTACAGCAAGAAGCTGGACGCGCAGGCGCTTGTCTGCTGCCTGACCCATCCGGCGACGGCAAAGGCGGCTGCGGGACAGATGTCGGCGTTCTTCGGTGAGGTCGCTCCGGCACTGCAGAGAGAATTCGCCCGCGCGTTTCACATCAGCGACGAAGATCTGGTGATCGCCGCGAAGATGTTCGCCGAATTTTCGGGTGAATCCTACCCGCTCGCCGCGTGAGTGCCGACGGATCAAATTGGGCGCGCGTGTTTCACATCGCCTGCTCCTTGGGGCGATACGCCAATACACTCACATTGTGATGTTCTCGCCTTGGCCCCGCCCTGATAGCACTGCCCCTCCAAGGAGTATCACGTCGAACGGCGGTTCGTGATGATTTCCATCTACTCCTGCAGCTGAAATCAAGCCCGCTCGCCGAGTTGCGGACAAAAGGACATCGCTTGGTCAAGAACACCAGCAGCATCGCCGGAGACGACACAACCACCGTGCGCTGCAGTGGCGAAATACTGACAGATGCCACCAGCGCTAGCTAATAAAAGAGCCGATCGATGCTTTTCCTGCCACCTTCCCCGCAAGCGTTGTTGTCATCGCCCTCTCGAATGCATACACGACCTTACTTGGCGCATCCGCATCCTTATGCTCGAACAGCAGCGCGTCGTGCATCGGCAGAATTATGCTGACGTCGTCAAGCTTTCCAACTTCCAGCAGCGCTTTCTTGAAGATAAGAGAGGCCGTTCCCTGAACGACCTGACTTATTGCAGATCGCTGTTCTTTTGGACTTAATTGACCACTACCATTTCGTACGTAGCGATTGCCGAGCAAGGTTGCGACACTTCCTTTGGATTGAAATTCCGTCCAAATCGACCTCTTCCAAGCCTCATACTGCCTGAACACTCCGAATGCGCTCTTTGCGCGAGTCCTATCTACACCGAGCGCCACCGCCGCATCGACCAACGCCTTCTTACTCATTCCATAAGCGTATGAGAGAAAAAGTTGCTTCGCAGCCTTTCTATTTTGGAATAACCCAAGATGCGCCGACGCAAACAACTCATACATATCTCCCGCCGCATACAGGCCCATCAACTCGGAATCTTCAGATAGGGCCGCCATAACCCCAACCTCATATTGATCATAATCAACATAGCTAAGCTCGTATCCGTCGCGAGCCATAATAATCTCGCGATACTTCTTTGGAATACTCTGAAGAGCTGGACTACGTAACTGAATTCGCGACGTCCGGGACCCGAACACATCCACCACGGGCCGCATTACTGCAGTCGACAGGGTCAACGAACCAAGCACCCGACGAGCGTTGTCGGCAGCTTGCAGCGCCCTAGTCTCCCCACCAAAGTCGTGCTCGTGCGGCACGTACTCAAGTAGATAGTCAATCGAGACATCATCCAAATCGAATCCCTCTGCGCGGAGCTTTTTCTCCAACGCAAACTTCGTGGGTGTTTCAAGCGGCATATCGTGCTTCGCGGAATAAGCCTTGAGCAACACGAAATATTCATACTCAACTTCTGCGCGCATCTCTGACAATCGAGATCTATTAATCAGGATGCCCGACGCCATTGCGCCCTGAAGAAGCCGATAAACAGGAACCTCAACTTTGAAGAAACGATCTTCCTCTCCTGCCGCCTTGGCACACTCAACCAGGTCGAGATACATTAGCGCAAGCGCCTGAGCCGCCTTAGCCGCAACACCTGACTCGAACGTCGCCCCCTTATTGAGCATCCGCTTGTAGTAAGCGCACACTTCTTGGTCCGCACCATACCGATCGAGAACAGCGGTTATGTCGGATTTCTCGCGCGCTAGACGGTCTTGAGGATCTCCGCTGATCGACATCCTGAACTCGTCGAGATCAACGATCACATTTGGCAACGTTCCAGTCTTGTCGAACAGCACATCACGCATCGACCAGAAATCATGGCAAACAACGACGCCTGGAAATTCAACAACCTTCTGCGCTTCAGTTTCAACCAATCTGCCATCTTCGAACTGGTAGAAGCAATGCTCGCCGCGCCCCGTTGAATCCTTGACGAAGAGAAAGAGCCGCCAGGCGAGATCAGTCATACTCACTAACCTCGTCGACCAAATTCAGAAGATCAGGACTCTCTCTTTTTGCAAATGGAAGCCCCTCATCATTTGCAAAGCGCATGGCTCTGCGTGCTGTCCCCTTGAGAATGATCGGGACATAGCCATGCAGAGACCTAAGATCGCTCTCCTCAAGCACTGAAGAAGCAATCAATAGGTAGCGAGCATTCTGATACGGCAATTCATTGAATCTATTGATATATTCACGAATAGTCGCCCTCTCGTCGACACACCGCAGCCAGATAAAAATCGCCGCGGCCTCGCCCGACTTCACGTCCTCACGGAGCTTCCGCTTCGCCAACCCGAGCAGCTTATCCGACTTATGCCTCCTCGATCCAAGTAACATCCATATATTGTAATTCTGCCAATCATGAATGGCCCTCTCCTCCTCCAATAGAAATCCTTCTAGCGCCGGAAGGCATTTCCCCTTTCGATCGAGTATCGATATCAACCTGCAATACTGATCTGTGGATACAGCATGATCAGAAAGCGAACCGGAAATCACATCAAGCAACGAATCCGCCAACGCGTCACCAACGTCGAAGAGACCAGATTCCACAATCTGAGCTACTCGATTCACAGCAAATCGGAACTGTCGGCTCTGAGTGTCCCCCGATTTAATACAACCAACCAGAACCTCGAAAATGTAATCAACTGATCGCACTACGATTCTGCGGCTCCGAGATTGCCACATTTGACTAATAGCAACGGTTGCACTGTCCTGAGATGGAAAATAAGCATTCAGTTTCTGCAACGATACATCGGGCGGAAGAATCTCTGTCTTGCTTGCATTGATATTCAAACCAACCTTTCGCAACTCTCTAATGATATCCTGAAGCGCCCGGCGAGCCTGCGCTTCCGTGTCAGCTAACACACGAATATCATCAACATACCTGTAGTAATCATAGCCCTTCTCAGCCAATCCGTGATCTACGGAAGAAAGCAAAATATTGGAAAGGAAAGAGGACGCATCTCGATTCTGTGGCAAACCATGATCGCCACTAAACGTCCACCGCTTGAGCAAGCGATCAAGAGTACTAATTGCGTTGCGTATGTTGAGCTTCTCCGGACCACTTGCACTGATCGACGGTATCGCACCTTCCAGGGCCCTAACAATTTGATCCCGCGATATATTTTCGAAGAAATTACTAAGATCAGTTACCAATAAATATTGTTTTGATCGTGCAAACGTCAGAGTCACCCCCTCAAAAGTGAACCAACGATCGATCCTTTTTTTGAACAGATACTTACTGCTTTTCTGCTCCGATTCATAACGGTAGCTAAGCACTCGATGATCGAGCAACACGTCATAATAAGGAATAAGGAACGTGCAGATCGCCTGATAAACAAACCGATCGAAGAAATCCGTCTCCAATCCGTAGCGCTCCCCGTACCCTTTCTTTGGAATGTTCCTTACAACACTGCGAGTTCCGGAGTACACGCCGTTCCACTCCCGGAGCTGCGACAGAATAATACACTTAGCCTCCTTCGGGTTCATAAATAAGTCATTGTATTGCAAGCAATCAAAATACCAATCGTCCCTCATGTCCTGCCGTAAGTGCTTGAGCACCAGATCGAACTGGATAGGAAAGCCAAGAGCCTGCCCCGTCTCCCAAAAGACGGGACTTAGTGAGTACTCCGAACCATCCTCTTTTCTGTATCCCGACACAGATAATTCTCCGGCATTAGGTAGCAGACGCCACCAGACCAACATCCCGTCCGACTTTATGATAGCCCCATCTATATTTGGGGTTTTCGATGGATGTGGTTGGTGAACTGCGCCGCAAGCAGGATGATTTGAAGGCTGATCGAAAGGCGCTTGTCGATCAGATTGCGGAGATCGACAGGCAGATTGCGGCCGTCGATACGGTTATTCAGATTTACGAGCCGGGACATTCGCCTCGGAAGGCTGCTTCTAAACGTACAGGTAAACGTGGACAGTTCCTCGGGGGATTGTTCGCCGAGGACAATCTCTCCGCCCGAATCCTCAACACGCTTCGTTTGGCGCAAACTCCGATTTCAACCCACGAATGCGCGGTCCGCGTTGCTCAGCAAAAGGACATCGCTGAGGACGACCCTCGCATGTCTGAGATCGCCGGTCGGGTGTCGATCCAATTGTCCGGCCTCGCGAAACGAAGCCGCGTCGAGCAGATCAAGGGAGATGGACGGGCCTCTCTATGGCGGGTTGCCGCCTAAGCCGTCCACACAAGATCGTCCGGCTTGTTTCCCTGCCAGTATCCGCAGAGATTACGGGACGTCGGATGCGCCAAGGCGCGCTTCAGCATCTCGAGAACGTGCCCTCCATTGCCAACACGCCGGCGATCTTCACGCCAGGCCAGTTCGGCTGCGTACCAGTCAAGGTACTTCATCGAAAACCGGTGATGGATCCCGCGATACGAGCGCCGGACACGAGAGAAGAAGCTCTCGATGATGTTGGTCGATACACCGAAGCCGTGCTGGTAGGCCTCCGAATGGTTGACCCGTGTCAGCGGATTGAGGCCGCAGAGTTCGTCATATGCGAGATGTTCGTCGGCATAGACGTGTGCTTTGCGGCTGACGTGCGACCGGACCATATCCCATGCGCAGTCGGCGTTCTCACTCGGCGTCACTCGGGTCAACGTCTGTCCAGTCAGGCGACGTTCCCGGACAGCCATGACGACAAGGCGCTTCGGCGACTGAATCTTGCGTCGGTCCTCCCGATCTTCCTTACGATTCTCGGGTCGGATGTGACCGGCGAGATACATGCCGTCGATCTCCACCTGGCCATCGAGCTGCATGTCCTCACGCCGAGCAGCCAACGCCTCTCTCAGCTTCATCAGGTTATGCCATGCGGTCTTCGTCTGGACCCCAAGCTCTCGCGCGACCTGCAGCGCAGCCTTGCCTTTTGCGGCATTGGCCGACATGGCGATGACCGCCAGAATTTGTCTGAACTTCAGCTTCCGGCTGGCGAAGATGGTGCCGCTGGTGACCGTAAACTCCTTGCGGCATTCCTTGGCCGAGCATTTGAAGCGACCGCCACGGGCAAGCTCGTAGCACCGCAGATTGCCACAGGCCGGGCAATACGGCTCACCATTCGTCTCAGGCCAGCGGGCTCGCTTGAACCAACGATACGCCCCAGGCTCGGTCATTCGCATGACCTTTTGGAGCGGCAGATCGCGAGCGTCTTTCGAGAGGAGGAAGTGCTGTCCCATCAGCACCTCCCCCGAGAGGAAGCGAGATGGTCAGCGTATGGACCAGCCCCCGACCATGGTCGTCAGAGCCGCACCGATAAAATGGAGATTGGAAAACATGGGATACCTCGTTCTGAATGCACATCGCAGTGATCTGCGTGGCGAACGACGGTGTCCGATCAGACGGTCCCGGACATAGCCGGGAGACGTGCAATGCGGATTGTCCGCTCGCCACGCAGGGCTATGTGAGAACGATAGGTCATGGCGGCCTCTTATCCGGGACACCTGATCAGATCCAGGCCGAACGGCAGTCAACGTGAGCGAGATGCTGACGTAGCTCAATCAATTTTAGCCTTAGTTTCGTTAACCAGCTGGAGACGAGGCTGACGCAAGAGGATTTCTCGGACCTCATCTCCGGAAAGCGGTCGCTCCATCAAGCCTTCGGCAAGACGTTCAACTGCTTCAAGCTGAGATCCAAGAATGCGCCGTGCGACATCGAGCTGTTTGGCGAGAATAGCCTCGACGCGCATCCGTAACTCGCGATTGGATTGAAGGCTGGCCAGCAGGTCGGCCTCTTCTCGAGACGAAAGATAGGTCAGGTGTTGTCCCAGCCCCACGCTTGCCTCCATCAAGGTCGCTTTGACTGTGGCGAGATGGAGATCGGTGCCAGGACTGCCTCCGGCTCCATCCGAGCGACATCCGAAGAAGAACTCTTCGGCGGCAATGCCTGCCAGCAAGACGGCGATGTCTGCAAGATACGTTTCGTGCGTGCAATCGTAGGAGGTGATCGGTCGCGCTCGTACGCCGCCAGCAATTCCGGACCTGCCGACTTCAACATGCGCAGCGATAGCGGCGACCAGGACCATATCGAAGCCGAATTCGGTGATGACCGCAGCGTGTCCAGCTTCGTGGATGGCTGCTCGCCATCGGGAGTCATCTGGAATCTCGATCAGCTCAGGAAGCGACGCCAAGACGTCGTCGACAACCATCGGGCGTCGCTCTCGTCTGGCCCGTCGGCGTGCCTCGCGAACGAAGCGCTCAAGGTCGGCTCCACTGGCACCACTGGTTCTCTCGACGATCGCAGATAAAGCGACATCGGCGAGCGCGCCTCGCAGATGCCATCTCAGGATGCCGTCACGGCTGGATTCGTCGGGCAACGGAATCTCGATGGTTCGATCAAGACGACCTGATCGCACCAATGCCCTGTCGATGCGGGACGGGTGGTTGCAGGCACCGATTACGACGACACCTTCACGTGAATCAGCTCCATCGATGCATTCCAACAAGGCGTTGACCACTTCTGTGGAGTATTGGGCGTTTTGGTCCCCAAATCGCTCTCGATCACCGACTGCATCAATCTCGTCCAGAAACAGGATACTCGGCGCTTTGCTTTTGGCTTCGTCAAATGCTGCACGCATGGCCTTCAGGAGGTCGCCGAGATGCCCTTTGGCCTGCCACCGTGCAATACTGCCCAAGATCAGCGGAACCCCACAGGTTTTTGCCAGAGCCTTGGCATAGGTCGTCTTGCCCGTGCCCGGGACACCATGCAGCAAAACGCCACGATCGACGTCGCTCCACGGTAACATCCCATCTGCCCACGCTTTCAAGTCGACAGCCAGTTCATGGCCCCAACTGCCTGCCTCGCCGAGGCCATGCATCTCGCTGAGGGATGGCACCGTCGAGTCATCGGCCCCCGTGCTCAATTTCAGTTGCGCCGCCTTCAGCCGCTCCAAGCGCTCGAGCGTTTGCCGGACGGATCGTCCCCGGCGAATGGCCTGACCGATCATAGAGGCCGGAGCCTGCATCATCTGGTCGAGCGCCAAGGGCTCTGGCACCCGTCCGAGCGTGAGCCGACAAGACGCTTCCACATGACTGCGTGTTGGCCCTTCCATGAAGACGACGGTGTCGGCCGCGGCAATGATGGACTCTGGAGTGGTCTGGACGCTTTCTGCGATCACCAGAAGGCGTGACCTTCGTAGAGCCGAATTCAGGTCGGATTCCGCGAGGATCGGTCGTGATCCGGTCCTGCGAATTTTGGTGAGGTTCAAAACCTCGTAGCTGCTCTCTCGAACGAATAGGTCTGCGGCGTCGCCGACGTCGGCCGACGTCAATCCCTCCGCGATCATGACCGCGACAATCGCCGGCAATCCTCGACGGACGTGATGTTCGTTTCGAAGTGCGCGAGCGAGACAACAATACGCAAGGAACAGGGACGCGTTGGCTTTGAAGGTCTTCAGAAGGCTGGATTGATGGTGTGAAAAGCGAGCAGATGGCTTGGGCATAGCGAATACCGATGCGTTGGAAACACACCGCACGGCGGTGCAGGCATCGGATGGAACGGCTTGTGGCGGGTGCACGACTGTGAGGACGCCGCAGCGTCCAAGATCAACTCGAATTCGAATTATCAGTCGCGAAAGGAGCTTCCACCGCACGCTGAATCGTCATCGTCCCACCCGCGTTCGGGCGATTCGTGAGCGATCAACGTATGAAGCAGTGGAATTTCATGACGAGAACGTATAGAGAACGTCGATACTCCCGTCAACCGCTTTTGGCGGTAGCTTATTGGCACCCTTGCGGGCTTTCCAACCGGTGAAATCCATCGACGCAGCAATGACTCACGGACACCAAGAACTCATTGTCCCCAATGACAAGAATTAACGTGCGCCTCATCAATTCTCGATAGGTCCTCGATCGGCGAATCGAAAGGCTAGGAATTCAGTTGATGTGTGACGACGAGAACGAAGGCGAAGGGGGCACCGGTGATCAGGGCAAACAAGCTATGACATTGAGGCCAACCGATAGCCGACGGCGGCGGACAGCCATGTTGCGTCCTGACCAGCCGCCTGAAGACGGAGAAGTCGTTTCAGATGAAATCGATGGAGAATACGAACCTTCTCTCAGCACATTTGATTCAACTGAGGAATTACCAAACGGATACATGCTGAGCTACTCTGGGGGGAGATGGATTTTGCGCGATGAGAGCGGAAGGTTCATCGGAGAATACGACACTCGCGAAGAGGCTGAAGAGGAAGCCCACAGGCGCAAACCTTGGCCCCGCTTCGGAATGTGAAGATAGCCTAGGCGGCCTGTTCGCCATTGAGCCACATCTGTCGAAGCACCATAAGCTCCTGGAAACGCCCCTTCTGTTTCTCAGTTCCGATCGACATAGCTCGGTGTGCGTAGGATTCGATCATATTGGCTAGGCCCACCGAGCCGTGTTTGTGGTCGAACTGAAGCCAGTAATCGATCGTCCGAAGGTTGAGGTCGACTTGTTTTTCGTCGCACCAGTCCTTCTTGCGCGTTATGTGTTCCTGCCCATCGATGATTTCAACATCGTATGGAAACAGATCATCCCACGGTTTTATTGGCTCAATCATGTTACCCCCAATTCTGCTCCGAAAAATGGTTGCAGGATTTGGAGACCGGCGCAATCTTGTGACGCAGGCGGGTCGATGTCTGAAAAGACTGACCGAGATTTCTGGAGCATTCCCAGAAACGATACGAGGCATTCAGGATGGAAGAGATTTACATCCCACAGGACCAGCGAGCCGCTCTCGCAGCAATCGACGCTAGCGACTTGAATGGCGTTATCGACCAGGCAATTTTGGAAGAGCGATCAGGAAGTCTACATAGCATCCGTCTCGCAAGCTGTGGTCCCTACGTTGCAACTCGGCTTGAACACTTCGACCGTGCATTGGCCAAACACCGCGAGGCCAAAGCACCGAAGAAGCGAATGGAAACGGAGAACACCCTGCGACGCGCAGGCTATGATTTGATCTCCGCTGTCGAGGCGATGAAGCAACGAATGGAAAAGGAGCAGAAAGAGGAGCAGCTATTCCACGTCGATGGGCAGATTCCGCCTTATCATTTCAGCCAACGATTGACCGCCAGGGTTAACTATCGTTGGCGCAAGACCGTCGATGATGAGTGGAATCACGGCCACATCGTGTTCATTCACGACGTCGACCTGACGCCAGACTATAGACAGCCGCAACCGAAACGAAAGCCAAGTGTCGCCAAGCAACAGGAAGACGCGCAGCAGAAATTGTCTGACACATGGACGCACCTCATGATGATTTCGCTGTATTCGGTCAGGGACTATTTCAGGGAGGGGCGCGACGGAGGCGACATACCTGAAACCTACAAAGCGACGGTCGATCCTCACTCTCGCCTGTTGAACAATCACAGCGCGCAATTCTGGCTCCGGTGACAATAATGCTCATGCGCGAAAGCAGGAAACGCGCCCAGGTTTGGCGATACAATCGTGACCCAGCACGCACCTCCTAGATACTCGTCCAAGGAAGCCAAACTCGTCTATGGCGTCGACGCCCTTGGCGTGATGCGGCATATCTCCGAGGTTCAACGAGGGGATGCGTGTGGATGTGATTGTCCAGCCTGCAATGCACCTCTGACCGCAAGAAAAGGCCACGATAACGTCCATCACTTCGGACATCAGGCTTCCACTTCCTGTTCGACCGCTCCGGAAACAGCGCTGCATAGGCTCGGAAAGGAGATCGTCGCGACGAAGTTGCACCTCGTCCTTCCCGAGGTCAGGGCAGAATTCAACGGCGAGGCCACTGTTATTCATGAGGCCGGTCAACGTTCATTTGACAAAGCAATCCAGGAAGCTCGGCACCTTCAGAACTTGGTGCCGGACCTCTATGTCGAACGTGCCGGACGCCGTCTGCTGGTTGAAATTTACGTTACGCACGCATGCGACGAGTTGAAGCGCGCAGAGCTGAAGAACCGAGGTATTGCCACGGTCGAGATCGACTTGTCACGCCTTCCCAGAAACGCATCGCGCTCCGAGGTTGAAGCAGCCGTCCTTGAAACAGCCAGGCGCTATTGGGTTTTCCATCCCAAGATTGATGCCGAAGTGGCGGCAATGCGTACGCGGCATCAATCCAAGCTGGACGCGCAACGCCTCAAATTCGAGAAGGAAGTTGCGGACTGTCTGCATCGATACGATCTCGGCCTGAAGAAATTGGCAAACCGAAAGGTCGAACCCTTCAATGAAGGTGGAGAGTTCTTCCGAATTGGGTTGGGCGATCATATCGGATGTTCGGTAGGTGGCGCGGGAGCATTCCTCGTAACCGAGCGGGAATGGCAGTTTAAGATCCTCCGCACGTTCTTGCCCGAAGACACACAAGCCTTATCCTATCGGCCGAAGGCCTTTGTCGACTGGCTCAAGAAGCAGAAGTGGATCAGGTCAGGATTCCAATACGTCCGCCCTGAACTCGAAGATGCTGCGCGTGAGCAAAATGACAAGTTCCGGAGTCCATATCGTGCTGTCGAATGCTACCTCGACGAGCTTGTTGAGAGAGGGGTTCTCAAGAAGCATCAATCGTATTCACTTTCCACCACTTTGATCGACGATCTCCTTGATCTCCGTGCTCTCGATCAACGCAAGGCGTCCCGTAGAAAGAACCTGTCCGAACGCATAGAGAAGATACTGGCTTCTCTCCCAGACCATGAGCGCGACGATCTTACCGTCGAATCATGGATGCTACTGCCACAGGCGGAAGGAAGATCATTTGAAGCCGTGATCGAAGCTGACGATCAGTCTTTCGATGACATGATCGCTCTCCTGCGAAAGATCGAGGCGATGATGTTCCGGAAAGGCTCACCGGTCCTTCAGGCACTTGGTTTGCCGATAGAGCATGAACAAGAACGCCAGAAGGACGCACGTAGGCTGGAAGCCGAGGCTAAGGAATTGGAGAAGGCTGAGGCGTTAAGGAACGCTGCGGAAGGCCGCGGGAAAGCTCTCAAATCCAAGGCATCAGAACATGGAGATGAGTGGGTCCATTTAATCGAAACGCCGCACTCCGCATTCGATGGAAAGACGCCATTGGTGGCCGCGATTGAAGGGGAATCCGGCCTGAACCAGGCTCTGATATTCCTGCAAGACGCACTGAATAAACGTGCCCGTGAGCAGTCAGAGGCTGAAGAGATACATCGATGGCTAACGACCTTGGAATATGAAACGTTCAAAATATTGGGTGACAGGGCACGATCCTTCCTGAAGTCGCCTTATCAATGGGAGTCTCGCCCGGGAAAATGTCGACCCTGGGACTACTGCGTATCGGAAGCGACTTACGATGAATGCATCAAGCTCGCCAAGGGCGTGCAGAAGAAGCTGCGATAGACAATCGAAATGGAATCTTCTGTGATCCACTGAGCAGGGGCCACGCCGAGATGCAGGCCTGACCCGCAGCGCCATAGATATAGATTGCTGTGGTGATCCCGGCCGGTCTTCAGGATGTCGCTGCGCTGATGATTTGCCGTCGGGCAGAGATGCCGTCTATCCCACGAGTGCTTCAAACTTTCAAAGACAAAATATGCAATCAAATCAAACTCTTAGGCGTCATTCTGTGGCGTTTGCTGCCTAATGCCGTAATTCTCTCTATTCCGGCAATAGATCTTAACTTCAAGCCAATCCCACTGCAGCAAGAAGACTGAATCAGATCGCTCAGTGACCATGTGACCAGTCCCTTAGCCGCACTTCGAAACTAGAACGTCTTAGTACCAACAACGGCCACTTGCTTCGATTGGACACAAATCACTACATCCAGGCCCGTGCAATGTCGTCATTTTCCGAGACCGAGGCACCCAAGGATTTTGCAAACATGTCTCTGGCAATTACTATTATACTTGAGCACAAGTTCGCTTCTCTCGCACCGACGGACGCGTTGCGAAATTGATGCTCGGATGCAGGGAAATATTGTCGGTCGATCCATATCGGGGTGTTTGCCGCATTATGGGTCCACCATTGTATAGACGGCTCCACGCCACTTCGTCTTCCATCGAAGCAACGATTGTAAGCCTGACCACAGACACAAACGCCCTTCGAACATAGAACCGTGTCGGCGTGTGGGAGGAAGTGATTGCAGACCGAAGCAAGAATTAGCGACGTGCAGGTCGTCAGCTAACCAGGATACTAGGTCAGTTTATCCCCCTCACTCCCACTCAATCGTGCCCGGCGGCTTGCTCGTGATGTCGTACACCACCCGGTTGACGCCCTTGACCTCGTTGATGATCCGCGTCGCGGTGGCGCCGAGGAAGGACATTTCGAACGGATAGAAGTCGGCGGTCATGCCGTCGGTGGACGTCACGGCGCGCAGACCGACGACGTACTCATAGGTGCGGCCATCGCCCATCACGCCGACGGTGCGGACCGGGAGCAGCACGGCGAACGCCTGCCAGATGTCGTCGTAGAGCCCCGCCTTGCGGATCTGGTCGATATACACCGCGTCCGCGTTGCGCAGGATTTCGAGCTTCTCTTCGGTGATCTCGCCGGGGCAGCGGATCGCGAGGCCGGGGCCTGGGAACGGATGGCGGCCGACGAACACGTCGGGCAGCCCGAGCTCGCGGCCGAGCGCGCGGACTTCGTCCTTGAACAGTTCGCGCAACGGCTCGACCAGCTTCATGTTCATGCGTGCCGGCAAGCCGCCGACGTTGTGGTGCGACTTGATCGTCACCGACGGGCCGCCGGTGAACGACACGCTCTCGATCACGTCCGGGTACAACGTGCCCTGCGCCAGGAAGTCGGCGCCGCCGACGCGTCTGGCCTCGGCTTCGAACACGTCGATGAACAGCTTGCCGATGGTCTTGCGCTTCTGCTCCGGATCGGTGACGCCCTTCAGCGCGCCGAGGAAGGTCTCCGACGCATCCACGTGCACCAGCGGGATGTTGTAGTGGTGGCGGAACAGGTCGACGACGGTCTTGCCTTCGTCCTTGCGCAAGAGGCCATGGTCGACGAACACGCAAGTCAGCTGATCGCCGATCGCCTCATGGATCAGCACCGCAGCCACCGCGGAATCGACGCCGCCGGACAGGCCGCAGATCACCTTGCCGCTGCCGACCTGGGTGCGGATCTTCTCGATCGCTTCCTCGCGGAAGGCGCGCATCGTCCAGTCGCCGGTGAGGCCTGCGACCTTGCGGACGAAGTTGCGCAGCAGCTTGGCGCCGTCGGGCGTATGCACCACTTCGGGGTGGAACTGCATCGCGTAGAATTTGCGGGTGTCGTCGGCGATCACGGAGATCGGCGAGCCCGGCGCCTGCGCCACCGCGCGGAAACCTGCCGGCAGCTTGGTGACGCGGTCGCCATGGCTCATCCAGACGTCGTATTTGCCGCCCTTCTGCCAGACGCCGTCGAACAGCGCGCAGTCATCGGTGATCTCGATCTGGGCGCGGCCGAATTCGCGGTGGTGGCCGCCTTCGACGGTGCCGCCGAGCTGCTTGGCCAGGGTCTGTTCGCCATAGCAGATGCCGAGCACCGGCACGCCGGCTTCGAGGATCGACATCGGTGCGCTGGGGGCGTTGTCGTCCAGCACCGAGGCCGGACCGCCGGATAGGATCACGGCTTTCGGTTTCATCTCGGCGAAGGCGGCCTCCGCCTTCTGGAACGGCACGATCTCGGAATACACGCCCTCCTCGCGGACGCGGCGGGCGATCAGCTGGGTGACCTGCGAACCGAAGTCGACGATCAGGATCTTCTCGTGGATCGCAGCGACGTGCGGCGAGGTGTCGGCGTCAGAGGGGACGACGGACGGAGCGGAGGATGTGCTGGGGGCTGTCATGGGCAGCAGATACGCGACCGCAGCCCGGCTCGCAACGGGGAAAAACGGCGATGGGGATAGCGAACGGGCGCATGCGGTCCCTCACCTGGTGTCCGCGCCATCGTCACCTCTCCCCGCGTGCGGGGAGAGGTCGGAAGTCACGCGCCAGCGGGACTTCCGGGTGAGGGGAGCCTCCGCGCGGCCGAGATTCAGTGCTCGCGGCGCCCTCACCCCAGCCCTCTCCCGCGCGCGGGAGAGGGAGCGCGCCGTGCTTGGGGCGGTCCTGTACCTAAAAACGAAAGCGCTACGCCCTGCCCGGTTCAGGCTTTGCGCTTCAGCACGCTGACGAAAAACCCGTCGGTGCCGGTGCGGCGTGGGGTCATCAGCAGGCCTTCGGGCGAGGTCCAGGCGGCGGCCAGGACACGCACGGACTTGTCCCACCGCGCAGCCGACACCTC
>NZ_QTKI01000438.1:0-3787 GCF_010820945.1 Rhodopseudomonas sp. BR0C11 | reverse complement strand
AAGAGACGGGGCTGGGTCGGCGGCGGCCCCAAAGGCATCGTCCCGCCGGGCGAGCAGGTCGGCCACCGGCATCGGCGGTTCGAGTTTGAGCTCGCCGAGCAGCGGATAGGCGCCGTCGACCGCCTTCAGCTCGACCAGAGCCGAGCGGCCATCGTCGGTGCGTGCCATGCCGCGCATCGTTGCGGCGACCGAGACATCGCCGCGGCTGCGCAGGAACGCCACTTCTTTCGGCGTCGCTTCGCGCTGGATCAGGGAGAACGCAGCGTCACCGCCGAGCAGCGTGCGGCCCTCGCGGGCGAGCCCGTCGCCTAGGCTGGCTGCGACCGAGCCGACGCCGGCGATCGCCATCACGCCGAGCGCGATGCAGGCGATGAAGACGTAGAAGCCGTTCAGCCCGCCGCGCATCTCGCGAAGCGCGTAGCGCAGCGGCAGCGACCACGAACGGGTGCGGGGCGAGGTCTCGGTCAGGACCGTCATCGATCAAGCCGACCGTGCGCGTGCGGCGGAGCCCGGCTGCGTGGTGTCGATCCGCCCCGAGCGCAGCCGCACCACCCGGTCGCAGCGTTGCGCCAGTCCGGAATCGTGCGTGACCAACACCAGCGTCATGCCGCGCTCGGCATGCTTGGCGAACAACAGATCGACGATCTGCCTGCCGGTGGTTTCATCGAGATTGCCGGTCGGCTCGTCGGCCACCAGGATCGCCGGATCGGGCGCCAGCGCGCGGGCGAGCGCGACGCGCTGCTGCTCGCCGCCCGAGAGCTGGGAGGGGTAATGATGCAGCCGTTCGCCGAGACCGACCGAGGCGAGCTCGCGGGCCGCGCGGTCCGCGGCACCAGCCTGACCGGCCAGCTCCAGCGGCACCGCGACGTTTTCCAGCGCCGTCATGGTCGGGATCAGATGGAAGGACTGAAACACGATTCCGATCTGGCGGCCGCGGAAGCGGGCCAGCGCGTCCTCGTCCAAACCATTGAATGAGGTGCCGCCTACCACCACCTGACCGCTGTCGGGCCGCTCCAGCCCGGCCATCACCATCAGCAGGGTGGACTTGCCGGAGCCGGACGGGCCGATCAGCCCGATCGTCTCGCCGGTGCCGACGCGCAGGCTGATATCCTTGAGGATGTGCACCCGCGCTGCGCCGCTGCCCAGCGACAGGTTGACGTTGGAGATCGCGATGCTGTCCGGCGCGCCGCCGGCCAATGACGAGGGTTCAATGAGACTGTCCATGGCTGCCTCATATGGCTATTCAATCGTGGCGGTCGAGGGGTGGGCGCGCACGATCGCGCTGGTCCTGGGACTTGGAATGATGGCGGCGCTGCCTGGACAAAGTGCGCGGGCCGAGACCGCCGCGAAGCCGCTGAAAGTGGTGGTGCTCGGGGACTCGCTGACCGCCGGCTATGGCCTGCCGGCTGCCGATGCATTTCCCGCCAAGCTGCAAAAGGCGCTCAAAGCCAAGGGCATCGACACCGAGATGGTGAATGCCGGCGTGTCGGGTGATACCGCCAGCGGCGGCCTGGAGCGGCTCGACTGGTCGGTGCCGCCCGATGCCGATGCGGTGATCGTCGAGCTTGGCGCCAACGATGCGCTGCGAGGCACCGATCCGAAGGTCCCGCGCAAGGCGCTGGACGAGATCCTGAAGCGGTTGAAAGCACGTAAGTTGCCGGTGCTGCTCGCCGGGATGCTGGCGCCGCCGAATTACGGCAAGGACTACGCTGCGCAGTTCGACGCGATCTATCCGGACCTCGCCAAGCAATACGATGTGCCGCTGTATCCGTTCTTCCTCGACGGCGTCGCGGCAGTGTCGAACCTCAATCAGGCCGACGGAATTCATCCGACCGCGGCGGGCGTCGACATCATCGTCGAGCGGATTTTGCCCAAGGTCGAGGCGCTGCTCCGCCCGCTCCTGGTGCAAAGCCGCTGAGAAAGCGGCAATTCCGCCTTAAGGGCCGGATTGCCCTCAGCTTTCTGGGCCCCACGAGGGCTGCGCTGTAGCGCTGTTACACAAACGCGCTACACAATCGTATCGTTGATTCGCCGGACGTTTTGCGGACTGCCGTGCCCCACGCGGGACGGTCCCCACGATCGGGATAGGCAGCCGCAATCGGCCTCAGGTTCGAGGGTGTGCCGATGCCGCGTTTGTTTACGGGACTGGAGATTCCGGCTGAGATCGGCCAGACCCTGTCGAGTTTACGTGGCGGACTACCGGGCGCGCGCTGGGTCGATCCGGACGATTATCATCTCACCTTGCGGTTCATCGGCGACATCGACGGCGTCACCGCCAACGAGATCGCCTCGACGCTGTTTCGGGTCAATCGCAAGCCGTTCGAAGTCACCCTGCAGGGTCTGTCGAGCTTCGGCGGCAAGAAGCCCCGCGCAGTAGTCGCCTCGGTGGTGCCGTCGAAGCCGCTGATCGAGCTGCAGGCCGAACTCGAGCGGTTGATGCAGCGTGTCGGTCTCGATCCCGAGGGACGGAAGTTCACCCCGCACGTCACCCTGGCGCGGCTGCGCGGCGACGTTTCCAGCCGCGATGTCGCCGACTATCTGTCGATCCGCGGCTACTTCCCGTCCAAGGTGTTCAAGGCCGAGCGGTTCGTGCTGTATTCGGCCCGCGCCTCGACCGGTGGCGGTCCCTATATCGTCGAAGCGCCATACGAGCTGAATGCCTGACCAAGGCACCTCGTTATCGCGCATAGCTCTCCGACCGATTCCCGGCTTGCATTTTGCCGCCCGATCAGGCGGTAAAAGGCCGCATGTCCTCGCCGCACTCGCTCCGCCAGCAATATCAATCCCTGATCGCATCCGGCAGCATCGAAGCCGATCCGGCGCAGGCTCGCGCGGTGCAGGCTTTCACGCTCCTCAACGAGACGCTCGACGGCTATAAGCCACCGAAGAAGCAAGGCTTTTTCGGCCGCCTGTTCGGCGGCGGCGATGCCGGCCAGGCCCCCCCGCAGGGGCTCTACATCCATGGCGAGGTTGGCCGCGGCAAGACCATGCTGATGGATCTGTTCTTCGACGCGAGCCCGATCGCGTTGAAGCGGCGGTCGCATTTTCACGAGTTCATGGCCGAGACCCATGACCGCATCAACGGCTTCCGCCAGGCGATCAAGCGCGGCGATATTCCGGATGCCGACGTGATGGAGCTGACGGCGGCCTCGATCCTCGACGAAGCCTGGCTGCTCTGCTTCGACGAATTTCACGTCACCGACATCGCCGATGCGATGATCCTCGGCCGGCTGTTCACCAAATTGTTCGAGCTCGGCACCGTGGTGGTGGCGACGTCGAACGTTGCGCCCGATGATCTCTACAAGGGCGGCCTCAACCGCTCGCTGTTCATGCCGTTCATCGGCCAGGTGAAGCGGCATATGCGGGTGATCCGGCTCGACGCGCGAACCGATTACCGCCTGGAGAAATTCGCCGGCATGAAGGTCTGGCTGTCGCCCGACGATGCCGAGGCGACCGCGACGATTGACCGGGCGTGGCACCGGATCACCGGGACGACGAAGGGTGAGCCGCGCGATATCTCGATCAAGGGCCGTATCCTGCATGTGCCGCAGGCCGATCACCACGTCGCTCGCTTCTCATTCGCCGATCTGTGCCAGAAGCCGCTGGGCGCCAGCGACTACCTGCGGCTCGCACATGAATATCACACGCTGATGATCGATCATGTCCCGGTGATGGACTACGCCGATCGCAACGCCGCCAAGCGGTTCATCGCGCTGATCGATACTTTGTACGACAACTCGGTGAAGCTGATGGCCTCAGCCGCTGCGGAGCCGGCCCGGCTTTACCG
>NZ_QTKI01000437.1:0-3789 GCF_010820945.1 Rhodopseudomonas sp. BR0C11 | reverse complement strand
AATGGTACTCCGTCTCAAGACGCGGGAGAGTAGGTCGCCGCCAGGCCTGCAAAGTACAAGAGATCCTCAAAACACGATGTCCCCCAAACAAAACACGCCGCCTCCAAAAGAGGCGGCGTTTTGCGTTCGGGGTACAGATGCGCTGGCACCAACAAGTCCGGCCCTTCCGCGCATTCTCTCCGATCGACATCCACGAGATACTTCCGCTGCATCGCCGTTCGAAGGCGCCCGTCGACGTATCTCTGCGTAGGGCCAGAGAGTCGCGTCAGAACCGGAGCATCATCGCGACTCGGCGAGCCGGATCGAGACCGATCTTGGCCTCCTCATCGAGGATCTCGCGCAGTCGCGCCGGAAGCTCACCATCGGCAAGCGCCCGAAACCCGATGCCTGCGTAGAACGGCGCGTTGAAGGGCGCGAGCCGATCGGTCGTGAGTGTGGCGCCATCCAGCCTCTGCGCGCGCGCCTTATCGAGTGACGCGGTCAGCAAGGCTCGGCCAACTCCTTGCTGTTGTGAGTTCGGATGCACATCCATCTCGCCGATGTGCAGAAGACGTTCTGCGATATAGCCACCGCAGAATCCGATCGGATCGCCACCGTGATCGCAGGCGACCTCAAGAAGTCCATGGTCGAGATAGCGCTGCAGCTGCTGATCCGAGCTTGCCGATGGGACGCCGCTGATGGCGCCCGCAGCGCGCAGCGTTTCGAATGCGGCGAGTTCGATCGCTCTGAGCGCGTCAAAGTCGGCGGTCGTTGCGGGCCTGATCAGCATCTCGTTCGATCCTCCCAAAACGAAAATGCCCGCGCCGAAGCGCGGGCACAATGTCGTCGATCCGATCAGCGCGATATCAGCCGATCTTCACGACCGTGCGGCCGCGGACCTGGCCGGCGAGCAGCTTGGTGCCCGCGTCGATTACCTGATCGAGCGAAACCTCCTGCGTCATCTCGGACAGCTTGCCGGCATCGAGGTCGGTCGCCAGTCGGGCCCAGGCCTGCTTGCGCAGCTCGATCGGGCACATTACCGAATCGATGCCGAGCAGCGAGACACCGCGCAGAATGAACGGCGCGACCGACGATGGCAGGTCCATGCCGCCGGCGAGACCGCAGGCCGCGATCGCGCCGCGATACTTGGTCATCGCCAGCAGGTTCGCCAGCGTGGTCGATCCGACGCTGTCGACGCCGCCGACCCAACGTTCCTTGGCGAGCGGCTTTGCCGGCGCTGAGAGTTCGTTGCGGTCGATGATCTCAGCGGCGCCGAGGCCTTTCAGATAGCCCTCTTCCGACATCCGGCCGGTCGAGGCGATGACGTGATAGCCGAGCTTCGATAACAGCGCGATCGCGACCGAGCCGACGCCACCGGCGGCACCGGTGACGATCATCGGTCCGTCGGCAGGCTTCAAGCCATGGTTCTCCAGCGCCAGCACCGAGAGCATCGCAGTGTAGCCGGCAGTGCCGATCGCCATCGCCTGCCGCGCCGTCATGCCGTCGGGCAGGCGTACCAGCCAGTCGCCCTTGACGCGCGCCTTCTCCGCATAAGCGCCGAGATGGGTCTCGCCCATGCCCCAGCCGTTGGCGATCACGTTGTCGCCCGGCTTCCAGTCCGGATTGCTCGAGCTCTCGACGGTGCCGGCGAAGTCGATGCCGGCGATCATCGGGAAGCGCCGCACCACCGGCGATTTCCCGGTCAGCGCGAGGCCATCCTTGTAGTTCAGCGTCGACCATTCGACCCGGACGGTGACGTCGCCGTCCATCAGCTCGGCTTCGTCGAATTGCGTCAGCGCAGCGCTGGTCCCTTTGTCCGCCTTGTCGATCCGGACAGCCTTGAACGTGGCCAATGCATCTCTCCCTTTTGGTGCGCGTTACGAGATTAGCTGTAGAAGATGCCGCCATCGACATTGAGCGCCTGGCCGGTGACGAACGCCGAATCGTCCGACGCGAAGAACGCAACCGGGCCGACGACGTCTTCGGGCTCGCCGAGCCGATGCAGGTCGGTGATCTTCTCGAAATACGTGACCCGCTCCGGATCGCGCAGGTTGTTGCGGCCCATTTCGGTCAGGATGATGCCGGGGCACACCGCGTTCACGGTGATGCCGTGGCCGCCGAACTCCATCGAGGAGACGCGGGTGAAGCCGACCACGGCCGACTTCGACGCCGCGTAGTGCGACTGCCCGGGACCGCCGGTGCGGGCGGCCAGCGACGCGATATTGACGATGCGGCCGTAACGCCGCTCCTTCATGTGGACGATGACTGCCTGGGTCATCTGGAAAACGCCGCGGACGTTCACCGCGAAGGTCTGATCCCAATGCTCGGGCGTGGTCTCGTCGATCATCGCCAGCCGCAGGATGCCGGCATTGTTGACGAGCACATCGACGTGGCCGAGCCCAGCGACCGCCTCGGTCACCGAGCGTTGGCAATCCTCGATCTTGCTGACGTCGGCGAGGATCGGAATGCACTTGCGGCGGAGCCGCTTCACTTCCTCGACGGTCTCACGCAGCACGCCTTCCTGCGCGGCGATGTCGGTGAGAGCGAGGTCGTAGCCGCGCTGAGCAAGGCCGAGCGCGATGGCGCGCCCGATGCCGCGGCTGGCTCCGGTGACGATGGCATGTCTGGTCATGAATGATCCTCGAAATGTTCCGATCGAAAGATGAGTCGTGATGGGATCAGGCGCGTGCGGCGCGCACCGGCAACGTATTCATCGCCTTCGCCGTCTCCTCGAACGACACCAGGTTGGCGCCGGAGCCGAGACCGGTGGCGACGATGGCGGCCGTGGCTGTCGCCAGCCGGGCGCAGTCCTGGAGATCCCAGTCGCGCACCAGGCCGGCGATGAAGCCGCCGGTGTAGGAATCGCCGCAGCCCGAGGTGTCACGCACGGTGATGTCGAATGCCGGCACGGTGAACTGCCGGCCGTCGCGCGTCATCACGAACGAGCCGTGCTCGCCGAGCGAGATCGCGCAGGCGCGGGCGCCCTTGCCGATGAAGTAGCGCGCGCAGGTCGCCGGATCGTCGCTGCCGATCAGCGCGTGGGTTTCGTCGATGCTCGGCATGAAGAAGTCGGTGTAGGGCATCAGCGGCTCGAGCAGCGGCAGCGTTTCGCCGCGCGCCTGAATCAGATCGACCGTCGTGACGCAGCCGGCTGCCTTGGCATCGCGCAGCAGCGACACCGTCGGTTCGCCGTCCATCGCCAGCAGCGATCCGACGCCGCCGAGATGCAGCACCTTGCTGCTGCAGGCGACCTTCTGGGCTTCCGGCGAAATCTTCCAGCGCGCCGAAGCGCCGCGCGCGTGCAGCACCGGGCGCGAGCCGTCGGGCCGGATCGGCAGGATCGTCGCGGAGGTCGGCGCGCCGGCGATCTTCTCCATCACCGAGATGTCGATGCCCTCGCGCTCCATCGCGTTCAGCACCCAATCGGCCTTCTCGTCGGTGCCGACCGCGCCGACTGCGAGGGCTTTCAGGCCGAGCCGGGCGCACGGCACCACCGTGCCACCGGCGGTGCCGGCGACAGTGAGACGGATTTCATCGATCAGCGCGCGGCCGCCGCCGGCCGGGATCTCGGTCACCGGCACGCCGAGAATGTCGAGGATGTAGGTGCCGCAGACGCTGACGTCGTGGGGATGGGCCATGGAGCAAGCCTTACGCAGTGTTGATTGGTGTTAGTTGGAGGTCTTGGGAGCGCGGTCGCTGTCGCGCAGGCCGTATTGGCCCCAGCGCTTCAGAATGCTGTCGACCTCGTCATCCGAGAGCAGCGGCGGCGTACCGATCTGCAGGCAGCCGTGATACTGCTTGGCCAGCACT
>NZ_QTKI01000436.1:0-3803 GCF_010820945.1 Rhodopseudomonas sp. BR0C11 | reverse complement strand
GGCCGGTAGCGCCGCTCGAATTCGCTTTGCCGGCCCCAGGTGGTTTCCACCGCCGCCGCGAGCAGCTGCTGATCCTTGACGCAGGCCTCGATCGATGACTGCACGGCCTTGCCGAGATCGTACGCCTCGCGAGTGAAGGCGATGAAGCCTTCCCGATCACCCTCGAGCGAGGCCGACTCGATCTTGGCGCTGCGCGCGATCGTGGTGATCATCTCGACGTGTTTGAGCAATTGCTTCAGCAGCGAACCGGCCTCGGCCACATTGCGGCGCAGCTGGTCGAGCAGCGCGCTTTCCGCCGGCAGCGTGTCGGCGAGGCTCTTCAGGCGGCCGGCGATGTCGCGCAGCGCGCCGGACGCGCCTTCGATTTGCGCCGAAGACAGTTCCCGCGCGAGGTCGGTCAGGGCCTCATTGAGCCCTTGAAAGATGCCATGGCCTTCGCCGAGCTGACCGCCGACTTGGGCGAAGGTAGTCTCAATTCGCGACGCAACGAGTTCGATCGACGCAACGGCGTCGGCAATCGGATGTTTCAATCGGGACACAACTTCAATCCGCTGAGGCAGGCTGCTTGGCTTGCTGCCAGGCCATGATCTCGCGCGGGATCTGGTTCAGCGACACCACCTTCTCGACAGCGCCGCAGGCGATCGCTTCCTTCGGCATGCCGAACACCACGCAACTCTCTTCGTCCTGCGCGCAAGTGTAGGCGCCGAGTTTGCGCATCTCGAGCAGGCCGCGGGCGCCGTCGTCACCCATGCCGGTCATGATGATGCCGAGCGCGTTGGCGCCGGCATATTGGGCGGCCGATCGAAACAGCACGTCCGCCGAGGGACGATGCCGCGACACCGGCGGGCCGTCCTTGATGGCGATCTGGTAGCGAAGGCCGCTGCGGACCAGCAGCATGTGCCGGGCGCCGGGGGCGATGTAGGCCCAGCCCGGCAGCACCGGATCGCCGTCCTCGGCTTCCTTGACGTTGATCTGGCAACCGGCGTTGAGCCGTTTGGCGAACGCCGCGGTGAAGCCCTGCGGCATGTGCTGCACGATCAGAATGCCGGGGCAGTTCGGCGGCAGCACTTCGAGCACGTCGTACAGCGCCTCGGTGCCGCCGGTGGAGACACCGATGCACACGATCCGTTCTGTGGTCGGACGCGACCGCCCGGCGACCGGCGGCGGGATGATCGCATCCGCCGTCAGCTTCTGTTCGATTACTTTGCGAGCCGCGCGGGGGCGGACGCGGGCGCGGGCCGCAGACTTGATCGCTTCGCGCAGGCGGCCGGAGCTCTCCATCAGCGCCTGGCGGGTATCGATCCGCGGCTTGGGCACGATATCGACGGCGCCGGCCTCGAACGCTTCGAACATCAAGTCCGAGCCCTCGGGCGTCAGCGACGAGCAGATCACCACCGGGATCGGATGCTGCGCCATGATCTTGCGGAGGAACGTCATGCCGTCCATCCGCGGCATCTCGATATCGAGCAGGATGACGTCGGGGAGTTCGTTCTGCAGCCGCTTGGCCGCGACGAACGGATCGGACGCGGTCCCGATCACTTCGATTTCGGGGTCTTCGGCCAGGATGGTGCCGAGGACCTGTCGCACCGAGGCGGAGTCGTCGACGATCAGGACCCGGATCTTCTGCTTCGCCATCTGATGCGCTCCAATCATCCTACAGTTTAAAGACGGTTGGTTGAACCTGCCTTAACTTCGGCAGGGCGCTGTGAATCATCGACTCGGAATGGCCGACCAGAAGGTAGCCGCCCGGTCGCAGATGCGAGCACAGCTGCTCGACGACTTTGCGCTGGGTCGCGCGGTCGAAATAGATCAGCACGTTGCGGCAGAAGATGACGTCGACGTCCCGGTCCACCGGGTAGGACGTGTCCATCAGGTTCATCCGCGTGAAATTGGTCAGCCGGCGCAGCTCGGGCACCACCCGCACTTCATCGCGGCTGCGGTCGCGCGAGCTCAAGAAGTAACGCTCGACGAACTGCGGCGGCACCGGCGCGGTGACTTCGCGATTGTAGATCGCCGCGGTGGCGACGCGCAGAACGGCGGTCGAAATATCCGTACCGAGGATCCGGAACTGAAACCGCGACCCGGCCCGCACCATGTCGTCCAGCACCATCGCGGTGGTGTAGGCCTCCATGCCGGTCGAACAGGCCGCACTCCAGACCTTCAGATCGTTGGACTTGCGGTTCGGCAGTTTCAAGAGATCCGGCACCGCGACGGTTCTCAGGAAGTCGAAATGCTGCGGCTCGCGGAAGAAGTCGGTCTTGTTGGTAGTGACGACATCGATCAGATGCGTCAGTTCATCCTCCAGCACCGACTTGTCGAACAGGTTATCGACATACTCGCTGACGCCCGAATAGTTCAGCGCCCGAACGCGTTTGTGCAGCCGTCCTTCGAGCATCAGACGTTTGGCATTCGGCATCTTGATGCCGACCTGGTCTTCGATCAGTTCGGCAAGGGACCGGAATTGCCTGTCGGAAAGCTGGCGTTTGGCGTGGACCATCAAGCTACTCGTCAATTCGGTCCAGCGACCGTTCGTCTCGCATTCAACACCGGCTTCGTCGCGGCACGACGGCCTGCCGGCGTTCCTCGAAGGTGAACGCCCGACCCGGGGCGTTCACCGTTGTTTCGTCCGGGATCGCGGGGCCTTGGCCCCGCCTCTCCCTTAGCGCTGGAAGTCAGCGTCGCGATCGTCTTCGCCGTCACCGAGCGCGAAGGCGAAGCCACCACCGCCCGCGGCCTTGAGCTGACGCTGCGGCTTGGCAGCCGGCTTCTTAGTGCCGCGGTCGACCGAAGCCATATGGGCCGCCTTGGCACGAAGCTGGTTGACGGCCTTGTCGATCGTCCCGCCGTGCGCCTTCGACTTGTCCTGGTCGATGCGGAAGAACGCGATGGTCGACTGCAGCTGCTCGGCCTGCGAAGCGAGTTCTTCCGAGGTCGAAGAGACCTGCTCGGAGGCGCTGGCGTTCTGCTGACCGACCTTGTCGAGCTGCTGGATGGCCTGGTTGATCTGCGACGAACCGACATCCTGTTCGCGGCAGGCCGAGGAGATCTCCTGCACCAGCTCCGAGGTCTTCTTGATGTCCGGCACCAGCTTGGCGAGCATTTCGCCGGCTTCCTGCGCGACCTTCACGGTCTCGCCGGACAGTTCGCCGATTTCGGTCGCCGACGCCTGGCTGCGTTCCGCAAGCTTGCGGACTTCCGAAGCGACCACCGCAAAGCCCTTGCCGTGTTCGCCGGCGCGGGCGGCTTCGACCGCGGCGTTGAGGGCCAGAAGGTCGGTCTGGCGAGCGATCTCCTGCACGATGGTGATCTTTTCGGCGATCGTCTGCATCGCGTCGACGGCCCGGCCGACGGCGGCGCCGCTGGCTTCGGCATCCTTGGCGGACTGCGCGGCGATCTTCTCGGTCTGGCTGGCGTTCTCGGCGTTCTGCTTGATGTTCGCCGCCATCTCTTCCATCGACGAGGAGGCTTCTTCGGCCGACGATGCCTGCTCAGTGGCGCCCTGCGACAGCTGCTCGGCACTGGCCGACAGTTCCTGGCTGCCGGCGGAGACGTTCTGAGCCGCGGTGAGCGCTTCCGACACGATCTGGCGCAGCTTTTCGACCATCTGCTCAAGTGCGATGCCCAGGGTGTCCTTCTCCGACAACCGCTTGGCTTCGATCGTGAGGTTGCCGCGGGCAATCTCGTCGGCGACGCTGGCGGTGGCATTGAGGTTGGCGGTCATCGCGTTCAGCGACTTCACCAGATCGCCGACTTCGTCGTTGCTGGAGACGTCGATCTTCTTACCTGTCCCCTATACACCTCTG
>NZ_QTKI01000435.1:0-3858 GCF_010820945.1 Rhodopseudomonas sp. BR0C11 | reverse complement strand
GCCTTGCGCCATCACTTGGCTGGCGCCAAGCGCCAGCACTGCGAGCACGGCCATCGCTGTCGTCGTCTTCCGCATCATCGTCGCTCCTGTCATTGTTCTGATTGCTGAGTTGCGCAAAGGCCAACGGAGCTTCGGAGACGCCGTTCCTAACTAACCAGTCGCGTCTTCAGGTCGCGACGTTCCAGCCCAGCAACAGGAACAACCGACCATGTTCGGCTTTTCCCCTCGCCATCAACGACGAGGAACTGCAGATGAAAGCTCTGACCTGGCACGGCAAGAACGACATCCGCTGCGAGAGCGTGCCGGATCCGAAAATCGAACACGGCCGCGATGCGATCATCAAAGTGACGGCCTGCGCGATCTGCGGTTCAGACCTGCACTTGATGGACGGGATCATGCCGTCGATGCAGAGCGGTGACGTGCTCGGCCACGAGACTATGGGTGAAGTCGTCGAGGTCGGCTCCGAGAATACCAAGCTCAAGGTCGGCGATCGGGTGGTGGTCCCGTTCACCATCTCCTGCGGCGAATGCTTCTTCTGCCAGCGCGGCTTCTACTCAGGCTGTGAGCGATCGAATCCCAACGCCAAAGCGGCTGAGAAGATGTGGGGCCATTCGCCCGCTGGCCTGTTCGGCTACTCTCATATGCTCGGCGGCTATGCCGGTGGTCAGGCCGAGTATCTGCGCGTGCCGTATGCCGACGTCGGTCCGATCAAAGTGCCCGATGGACTGACCGACGAGCAGGTTCTGTTCCTGTCCGATATCTTCCCGACCGGCTTCATGGCGGCAGACTTCTGCAATCTCAAAGGTGGTGAAACCGTCGCAGTGTGGGGCTGCGGCCCGGTCGGCCAGATGGCGATCAAGAGCGCCTTCCTGCTCGGCGCCGAACGCGTGATCGCGATCGACACGGTGCCGGAGCGCATGGAGATGGCGCGGCAATCCGGCGCGATCGTGATCAACTTCATGGACGACGACGTCTACGACAAGATCCAGGATCTCACCAACGGCCGGGGTGCGGATGCGTGCATCGACGCGGTCGGAACCGAAGCCGCCACAATGGCGAGCTTCGACTCGATGGTCGACCGCGTGAAGATGGCCACCTTCATGGGCACGGACCGGCCGCACGTCTTGCGCCAGGCGATCCACTGCTGCCGAAACTTCGGCACAGTGTCGATCGTCGGCGTCTATGGTGGGCTGCTGGACAAGATTCCAATGGGCTCGGCGATCAACCGTGGCCTGACAATGCGGATGGCGCAGACTCCGGTGCAGCATTATCTGCCGCAACTGCTCGGCCGTATCCAAAAGGGCGAGATCGATCCCTCCTTCGTGATCACGCACCGCGCCACGCTGGAAGAAGGCCCGGAACTCTACAAGACCTTCCGCGACAAGAAGGACGGCTGCGTCAAGGTGGTGATGAAGCCAAGCTGAGCGCGCTCGGCTCATAGAGCGACATGCACCGACTTCATCATGGCCGGGATCGCCCGGGCCATCGTCGTTCTGGGAGGGACCGAGTGCCATCAATGCACGCAACCAACGCAAATGGCCGGGCTGAGCCCGGCCACAGTCTTCCGATTTATCAGGAGTATAAGCTCAGGCCGCCTGGGCCTGAACGTAGGATCGCGTGACGCTGTCGATGTTCTGGTCGATCCACGCCGCCATCGCTTCTTCTTCCTTCAGCGACGCCTGCAGCAGCGGCTTGGCAGAGCCGAATCCGGCGATGTCGGCGAGCGCCAGCAGCGACTTGTAGGCGGCGATTTCGAAGTGCTCGAAGGCGTTGTTGGCGAAGGTGTTCTTCAGGATCTCGTCGGGCATCACAGTGTGAGCCAGCGCAGCCATATTGCCCATGAACGACTGCGTGGTGTCCTTCAGCATTGAGGCGCTTTCGCCGCAGGCGGACAGGCACTCGTCGAGCCGCTTCAGCTGGCCTTCAGTTTCCCGCAAATGCTGCTGCACACGCGCCTTCACTTCCGGATAGTCGTCGAGACGTTCGGACTGCCGCTCCATCATCTCCCGCGCTTGGGTCTCCATGGCGTGGGCGTTGCGCAGCCCGGTAACAAAGATCTCACGTGCGTCCTGAGCCATTCTTCAGTCTCCAGTTGAAATGATCTCGCGTTCAACGTGGCCGGATGTGCACCGTTCCTATCGGAACTAGGCCTTCGCCTGCGTCAAAACTGCCAGAGATCGAACAGCATCTCCCGACTGACGAGATCGATCTGCTGGCCGTATCGGGTGCGGTACATCGTCATCAGTGCGTCATGCCCAGGGTCGGACGAGCTGCACAGCGCATCCTCGACCAGCACGACGCGAAAGCCGAGATCGACGGCATCAAGCACCGTAGCGAGTACACAGACGTCGGTTTCGGCCCCCGTGACCACAACGGTGCCAATGCCACGCTCGACCAGAAGCGATGCCAGAGGTGAATGCTTGAAGGCAGAGTAAACCGGCTTGTCGATCACCTGCGCCGGCGGCGCCAGGCGTTGCAACTCCGGCACCAGGTCGAGCTGTTCCGGCTCCAGATTGGGCCGCAACGCGGCCTCCCAGCGCTGGTAGTAACGCTGCCACCGCCCCGGCCGCTGCTCCGGATGCTCGGGCGTGATGAAGCGGGTGAAGATCGTTGATCTCGCATAGTGGTCCGAGACATCCACGACCACCGGCAGAACGCGCTCCATCCACGGCGTCTCCCACACACCGCCACGCGCGAAGATCCGCTGCATATCGACGCAGAGGTGGATGGCAGCCTCGATCGGCTCGGCCGGTGGCGGCTTGATCATGACGCGATCGGGCGCGCTGTGCGCGGGCGCAGCTCCGTGATGGCCGCCAGGATCAGCGCGGCGATGCCGATCACGGCGCTGATCACCCCGAGGAGTGATAGCCAGAGGAAGATGCCAAGAGCGAGCATTGCAACGCCAAACACCAAGTCGAGCGCTAGATGCCACGGCATCGGCACTAGCCGCACGACGCCCCACTCATAATCGGTGATCAGGCTGTAGATGATTCCGGCGCAGCCCACCGCCGCGAACACCCAGCGCAGGCCACCCTGCTCACCGGCCATGAACGGCAAGGCCAGCACCAGCACCGACACCAGATAATCGATCGCGCCATGAAGGCGGGTCGGGATCACACGCACGTCGCTCTCCATCGTGGATACGAAAAGAACCATCGGCCTCCGGCCACGTTCCAATGCGGACCTCAGGCTGAGTTGGAACGCTGCACGATCCGCATCGTTGGCGGGTGACCCTGATGGAGAGCGTACCGATGACTTCTGCCTCCCTGCAAATGACGCCGAGCGAATCCCGCCGGCTGGCCCGGTTCCTCGGATGGGTGTCGCTCGGCCTCGGCGCGGCAGAGGTGCTGGCGCCGCGTCGTCTCGCACGCGCGCTCGGTATGGAAGGCAACGAGCATCTGCTGCAGCTCTATGGCGCACGAGAGATCGCTTCAGGTGTCGCCATCCTCACCACCGAGTCGGCGTCGTCGGTTTGGAGCCGGGTCGGCGGCGACGCGCTCGATGTCGGCACGCTCGCGCTGCAGCTCCGCCGCGACAATCCCAAACGCGGCAACGTTGCGCTGGCCCTCGCGGCGGTTGGTGGCATCACCATGTTGGACTGGGCCTGCGCCCAGGCGCTAACCGACGATGCTCGGCCCCGCAACGGCCACGCCTCGGAGGCCGCTTAGCTTGGACGCGCGCCCCGACCACAACGACGGCACCCTCACCGCCCTGGTGTTCGCCGGCGGCCTCAGCTTGGCTGCGTATCACGGCGGCGCATTCGAGGCTTTCGCACATCGAGCTCAGCCGTTGCACTGGCTCGCAGGCTCCTCAGCCGGCGCAATCACCGCCGCGCTGATCGCTGGCACCCCACCGCCT
>NZ_QTKI01000434.1:0-3859 GCF_010820945.1 Rhodopseudomonas sp. BR0C11 | reverse complement strand
CGGCTGGCGCCTGCCGAGCGCGAGGCCGAACTGGCCAGCCTCGGCCGCGTCTTCCATGCGGACACCGCACTACCGATCGGCGCCAGCGGCCAGTCCCAGCCGCCGCTCGCCGAAGTCACAGGTGGTGATGCGCCCGAGGAGATCGCAATCGCGGTGGTCGGAGCGCATCTGTCCGGCATGCCGCTGAACCGCGAACTGACCGCACTCGGCGGCCGGCTGCTGTCGGCCACCGCCACGGCACCGGACTACAAACTCTATGCGCTGAAAGGCACCGTGCCGCCGAAGCCCGGCCTGCTGCGCGTGGCGCCCGGTGGTGGTTCTGCGATCGCTGTGGAAGTGTGGGCGCTGTCGCCGGCCGCATTCGGCTCGTTCGTCGCGGCAATCCCATCGCCGCTGTCGATCGGCACGCTGACGCTCGCCGACGGCACCGCGGTGAAGGGCTTCCTCACCGAGCCGGCGGCGATCGAAGGCGCCCGCGATATCTCGCATTTCGGCGGCTGGCGCGCCTACATGGCGGATCTGGCGGCGACCGGCTGAACGGTCTCCGCCATCAGCGGAAGAACACTTCCTGATTACGGCGCTCGAGCTCGGTCGAATAGGTCCGCAGCACGTGCGCCTCGCTGACGGTGCCGATCGCGCGCCGATCCTCGGCATTGTCGATCACCACCAGCACGTCGGCCTCGGTGCGATCGAACGCCGCAAGAATGTCGCGCACCGTCACTTGCGGCAGCAGGAACTGATCGCGCTGCTGCGCCAGGGTCTCCAGCAGTGTCTCTCCGGGATCGGCAACGCCGTGCAGTTCGGCCGAGTTGACGATGCCGGCGTAACTGCCGTCGACATGCCGCAACACGATCTGCTTGACGCGGCCGGGCGGGAACAGCTTCTGCGCCTCGACGATCGGCAGGTCGGCCGGCGCGGTCGGGAAATCCGTCCGCATCAGCGTGGCGGCGCTGATCTGCTTGACCCAGCCGATGTCCTGCGGCCCGCGGATGGTCTCGCCGCGCAGATGGAAGCGCCAGGTGGCGAAGCTGTAGCCGAACAGCTCGCGCACGATCAGCGCGCTCATCGATGCCGCTACCACCGCGCCGATCGTCACCCAGAAGTCGCCGGTCAGTTCGAGCGCGAGACAGATCATGCTGAACGGCGCGCCGATCACGCCGGTGCCGAGCGCCACCATGCCGGCCACCGCAGCCGTGCCGGGCTGCAGCGCGATGTCCGGGAAGTACGGCGTAAGCACCGTGCTGTAGAGCTGGCCGATCAGCGAGCCGAGCATCAGCGAGGCGAAGAACAGGCCGCCGCGGAAGCCGGCGCCGAGCGAAATCGCCGACGCCAGCGTCTTCAGGATCAGCGTCGTCAACAGCATCAGCCAGGTCGGGTTGGTGATCAGCAACAGCTGCATCGCGCCATGGCCCGAGCCGAGCACGGTCGGGCTGAGCAGCGCCAGCCCGCTGAGCAGTAGCGCGCCGATCACCAGCCTCAGCGCGCCGCGCCAGATGCTGATGCGCTGAAATACCCGCTCCGAGAACGCCACCGCCAGCATCACCAGGATGCTGAAGAATGCGCACAGCACGCCGAGCAACATGGTCTGGCCGATCATCTCGACCGAGGCCGGCGTCGGCACGCCGGGGATCTGCAGGAACGACGGGTGCACCAGATTGCGCATCACCAGCCACGACGACACCGCGCTGGCGATCACCGGGACTAGGCTCGCCGAGGTGTAGGCGCCGAGCACAACCTCAAAGGCGAAGAACGCACCGGCGAGCGGCGCGGTGAACGCCGCACTGATCGCGCCGGCGGCGCCGCAAGCCACCAGCAGCCGCATATCGGCGCGCCGGGCGGCGAGCCGCTGGCCGATCTGCGAGCTGAACGCGGCGCAGATCTGAGTGTAGCCCGCCTCTAAACCGACCGACGCGCCGCAGCCGTTCGACAGCAGCGTCTGCAGCGAGATCAGCAGGCTGCCGCGCATCGACACCCGTCCGCCATACAGCGCGTTGGCTTCTATCGCGTCGGCGAGCCGGCCCTTGAACCGGCCGGCGTAGAACAGGCCGATGAGGGTCAAGATAATGGCGCCGCCGAGCGGCACCAGCAACGTGCGCTGCCAGGAGATGACGCCGTTGGCGCTAAGCCGTGTATCGAATGGGATATTGAACAGCACCGCATGCGCGAATTCGCTGAGGCGCCAGATGATCGCCACTAACAGGCCGGACAACAGCCCGATCACCACCGCGACCAACACCAGACCGATTTCCCGGTTGCGCACGAAATTGCGCACCACGGCAGGCAATCGCCACGGCGCGGACGCAGCCGGCGCCGCGGAGGTGGGGCCTGCAGCAGCGGGCGTATCCGGGCGCGAGACCACGCTCATCGGGCGGCCCTGCCGGCAAGGACGGTCATCGACATGAAGCGGGGCACATGGCTGCGGGCGATCCTCGGGAAAATACAAGCCCGTGCCGGCTCGAACGCCGCACGAACCCGGCTGATTGGCGCCAGCTTCTACCGGCTGATCAGACGGATCGCCAGTGCAGAGCTGGCAACCAATTAAGGCAGCATCGTCGGGCTCGATTTTCGTCGTTTTGGCTGTATGGTCCGAGGGTTGTCAGGGAGGACAGGATGACTGGCAGAGCGGTGATCGGCGTGATCGGCAACGCCCATCTCGTCGATAATCGGTTTGCCGTCCAGCATGTGGGCGAGCGTAACCTGCGCGCGGTGGCGGAGGTGGCCGGTGCGCTGCCGCTGATGTTCGGCGGCTCGTCCGAGTTCGCCCAAATCGAGGACCTGCTCGCGGTGGTCGACGGCATCCTGCTGACCGGCGGCCGGGCCAATGTGCATCCGACCTACTTCAAGACCGAGCCCAATCCCCGCCACGAGCCCTACGACCAGCCGCGCGACGAGCTGGCGCTGGCGCTGGTGCGCACCTGTGTCGAGCGCGGGGTGCCGCTGTTCGGGATCTGCCGCGGCTTTCAGGAGATGAACGTCGCCTATGGCGGCTCGCTGCATCCGGAGATCCGTGAGCTGCCGGGGCGGATGAACCACCGGATGCCGCGGCTGGAGAACGGGGAAATCCATCCCGATCCGACCGTGGTGTTCGCCGATCGCCACGACGTGCAGCTCACGCCGGGCGGCGTATTCGCGCGGCTGTTCGGCCGCGATCTGATCCGGGTGAATTCGCTGCACGGCCAGGGCATTCTCGAGCCTGGCCCACGCGTCGTGATCGAAGGCGTCGCCGAAGACGGCACCATCGAGGCGATCCGCATCGCCGATGCGCCGGGTTTCGCGCTCGGCGTGCAGTGGCACGCCGAATATGATCCGCAGGTCAATCCGATCAACCGCGCGCTGTTTTTGGCCTTCGGCGAAGCGGTCACCGCCTATCGTACGGCGCGGCAGCGGCCCGCCGTGCTGCGGCGGTCGGGCTGAGGCACAGCATCATTGCTACATGCCATGCGTCCTCGCCCTGCGGATGTCGTTGTATTGAGAGCGGTCGCGGGCAGTTCTGCGTTCATCAACACAGAACTGCCAGCCCGTCAGTCAGCCGCTTAGTTCGGCTTACCGAACCGGCGTTTCACATCGCGCACCGCGCCGTTGGCGGCGCTGGTGGTCAGCATCGCGTAGGCCTGCAGCGCCGCCGAGACGTTGCGCTTGCGATCCTTCGGCGTCCACGCTGCTTCGCCGCGCGCGCGCTCTTCCTCGCCGCGCTTGGCGAGTTCGGCCTCGGAGACGTCGAGGCTGATGGTGCGGTTCGGGATGTCGATCGAGATCCGGTCGCCGTCGCGCACCAGACCGATCAGGCCGCCTTCCGCCGCTTCCGGCGAGACGTGGCCGATCGAGAGGCCGGAGGTGCCGCCGGAGAACCGGCCGTCGG
>NZ_QTKI01000433.1:0-3876 GCF_010820945.1 Rhodopseudomonas sp. BR0C11 | reverse complement strand
GCATTTGATCGAGCTCTCCGCCGAAGGTAAGGCGGAAACCGATGTGCGGATCGTCAAGTCGCTTGATGCGATCAAAAAGGATCAGGCGATTTATGAACCATTGATCTCCTCGCCGGAGGAGCGGCAGCTTTATGAGGAGTTCAAGAAGGAGTGGAGTTCCTATCTTGAAGCGTCTCAGGCGGTGATTGAGATGTCGAAAAAATCGGCCGGGCGTTTTTCTCCAGAGGCAGCCGAGTTCATCTCAAAGACCCTTCAGCCCATTGGTAATCGCGTCGATATTCTTCTGCAGAAGGACATCGATCTGAACGACAAGGGGGCGGACGAATCGACTAGGACAGCCGCCACAACTTACAGCTCTGCTTTTTGGATAGTTATGACGATCCTCGGCGTCGCAATCCTGTTCGGCGTGATCGCGAGCTACATGGTCATTCGTGACATCATCGGCGCCATCGCGTCGATCATCACGCCGATGCAGCAGCTCGGACGTGGTGATCTGACTGCCGAAGTGCCTCATCGCGGTGAGCCTACGGAAATCGGCGCCATGGCCAATGAACTCCAGATCTTCAAGGAGGCTCTGGTCGCCAAGCGCGATGCCGATGCCGCGGCCGCCAAGGAGGCCGAAGAGAAGATCGCCCGTGCCCAGCGGGTCGACAGCGCGACCCGGCAGTTCGAGCACGCCATCGGCGAGATCGTCGACACCGTGTCGTCGGCTTCTACCGAACTCGAAGCCTCGGCCAGCACGCTGACCTCGACCGCCGAACGCGCCCAGGAGCTCGCGACCTCCGTGGCGGCAGCCTCGGAAGAAGCCTCCACCAACGTCCAGTCGGTGGCATCGGCGACCGAAGAGATGACCTCGTCGATCACCGAGATCAGCCGGCAGGTGCAGGAGTCGTCACGGATCGCCAACGACGCGGTGGATCAGGCCCGCAAGACCAACGAAAGCGTCAGCACCTTGTCGCACGCCGCCAGCCGGATCGGCGACGTCGTCGAACTGATCAACACCATTGCCGGGCAGACCAACCTGCTGGCACTCAACGCCACGATCGAAGCGGCGCGTGCCGGTGAGGCGGGCCGTGGCTTCGCGGTGGTGGCGGCCGAAGTGAAGGCACTGGCGGAGCAAACCGCCAAGGCCACCGGCGAGATCAGCCAGCACATCACCGGCATCCAGACCGCGACCGGTCAGTCGGTCGACGCCATCAAGGAGATCGGTCAGACCATCGGCCGGATGTCGGAAATCGCCTCGACCATCGCTTCGGCGGTGGAAGAGCAGGGCGCGGCTACGCAGGAAATCTCTCGCAACGTGCAGCAGGCTGCGCACGGCACCCAGCAAGTCTCGTCGAACATCACCGACGTGCAGCGCGGCGCCACCGAGACCGGCTCCGCCTCGTCGCAGGTGCTCTCCGCCGCGCAGTCGCTGTCGCAGGACAGCAACCGGCTGAAGGTCGAAGTTACCAAATTCCTCGACACCGTGCGGGCTGCCTAACCGCCCGGTGGTCCCGCGGATTGCAAGATCTGCGAAGGCGCTAGGCTCAACGACCAAATGGCCGGGCTCTGTCCCGGCCATTTGCTTTTGATTGCTGTCCGAGAATGGTGCGGTATCTGACTGTTTGTTGGTGCGCCATCGATTAGTTCGGGCGCCTGGCTTCCAAGAAAGTGAACCTGATACTCAGAATGCGTCCAGCTCGGCTCAGGGAGCGCATCAACTATTCTGCAATGCCGCCATGCGCGCTGTGATTGGACAGCCGTTCTGACCGAATCCATCGCGAGGAAAACCGCCGTCCCGACTGCTAATAAGCTCCGGCGTCGCGCAGTCCTCCAGTCGTCCTACTTGTTCAGTAGTTCTACGGGGGCGTGGTTTAACCCCCCCTCAATCTGCAAGCTGCACATTGGTTCCAGAATTGGACCGGTGACTGCGCCCCTGTGCTCGCTGTGGCGCGCGGTGTCGTACCAATTCCTGTTATTTGGTCTTCCATCAGCCGAGTAGATGCCGATGTTTTCCAGACTCTCGATTCGCACCAAGATCATCGCGCTTGTGGCGCTGCTCCTCGTGGCCATGTCGGGGATCGGTGGGCTTGGCCTGCTGAAGATGCGGACCCTGAACGACTCGACGGTTGATATTGCGACCAACTGGCTGCCGAGCGTTCGCGTCCTCGGCGATATCCGCACCTCATTGGCCATGTATCGGGTCACGTTGCGGGCTCATGCGATGGAAGCGACGGCGGAAGGCAAGGCGACTGCCGAAAAACGGATTTCCAGCGTCGAAGAAGCCATCAACAAGGCGCGGCGCAGCTATGAAAAGATGATCGCCTCCCCGGCAGAAAAGGCTCTCTATGAAGAATTTAGCCGGGAGCTGAACATCTATTTCGATGGCGCCAAAAAGGCGATCGAACTGTCGCGGAAGAGTGTCGGTCAGTCCACCGCCGAGCTGGGCGAGTACCTCACGAAGACGCTGGGCCCGATCGGCAGCCGGGTCGATGCTGTCTTGCAGAAGGATGCCGAGCTGAATACCAAGGGGGCGGACGAGTCCACCGCGATTGCCGCCGAAGCCTATAGTGCGGCCATCTGGATTGTCGTCACCATTCTGGTGCTGACGATCGCATTCGGGTTCATCGCCAGCTATCTGGTGATCCGCGACATCAGCCGCGGTATCGCGTCGATTATCGAGCCGATGCAGGCGCTGGGCCAGGGCAATCTCGCTGCCGAGGTGCCGCATCGCGGCGAGTCGACCGAAATCGGCGCGATGGCGGATTCGCTGCAGATCTTCAAGGAAGCGCTGATCGCCAAGCGCGAGGCCGATCTCGCCGCAGCCCGCGAGGCCGAGGAAAAGATCGCGCGCGGCCACCGGGTCGACGCGGCCACCCGGCAGTTCGAATCCGCGATCAGCGAAATCGTCGAGACGGTATCGTCGGCCTCCACCGAGCTGGAAGCTTCGGCCGGCACATTGACCTCGACCGCCGATCGCTCCCAGGAGCTGGCGACCTCGGTCGCCGCGGCGTCCGAAGAAGCCTCCACCAACGTTCAGTCGGTCGCCTCCGCGACCGAGGAGATGTCGTCGTCGATCACCGAGATCAGCCGTCAGGTGCAGGAGTCCTCGCGGATCGCCTCGGAAGCGGTGGACCAGGCACGCAAGACCAACGACAGCGTCGGTGATCTTTCGGAAGCGGCCAGCCGGATCGGTGACGTCGTCGAACTGATCAACACTATCGCCGGCCAGACCAACCTGTTGGCGCTCAATGCCACGATCGAGGCGGCGCGCGCCGGTGAGGCCGGCCGCGGCTTCGCGGTGGTGGCGGCCGAGGTCAAGGCGCTGGCGGAGCAGACCGCGAAAGCCACCGGCGAAATCGGCCAGCACATTTCGGGAATCCAGTCGGCGACCAACGAGTCGGTCAATGCGATCCGCGAGATCGGTATGACCATCGGCCGGATGTCCGAGATTTCGTCGGCGATCGCCGCCGCGGTCGAGGAGCAGGGCGCCGCCACCCAGGAAATCTCCCGCAACGTGCAGCAGGCGGCGCATGGCACCCAGCAGGTGTCGGCGAACATTACCGACGTGCAGCGTGGCGCCACCGAGACCGGTTCGGCCTCCGCCCAGGTGCTGTCGGCGGCGCAGTCGCTGTCACAGGAATCGAGCCGGCTGAAGATCGAGGTCACCCGGTTCCTCGATACGGTGCGCGCGGCCTGATCGCCGTGCCGTCTTCCCTCTTCAACTCCGCGTCATGCCCGGCCTCGTGCCGGGCATCGACGTTTTTGAGCATTTCTGATTTCGACGGAATCAGGACCGCACTTCTTAGCGGTCGCAGCTTGCAGAACCTCATGGTGAGGAGGCGCGAAGCGCCGTCTCGAACCATGTGCCGCAAGCCCTGCGGCTCCTCATCC
>NZ_QTKI01000432.1:0-3899 GCF_010820945.1 Rhodopseudomonas sp. BR0C11 | reverse complement strand
CCGGCGGCCATTTCGAAATCCGCGGCGGGGCGAGATCGGCATTTCCCGATCCTGCGCTGCCGCAGAAGATTCGTGTCGTGAGCGCGGCTCATGGTGCCAGCCGCGCCTCCGCGACGATCACGTCACGAAAGCGGCTTTGCCGAGCCGTTCTGGGGGTGAGAAACGCCGCCGCTCCGGGCTATTGCAGCCGCGGACGGCCTTCCTTCCAGCAGCGGGTCGCGGCCTTCTGGGCGGCGACCAGCGAACCGAACGAGCGGCGCTCCAGACTGTTGAAGTCGTGATGCGCGGCGAAGAAGCAAAACTTGCGTCCGTCCCGGACGACGATGCCGGCAGTGCGGGCTTGAACTTCGATAACGTAAGCGTCGGACATGACTCTCCCACTGGCAAAGCCAGCGCCTTCTGATCTCTGATGATGTCGGTGGTGTCGAAACGGTGTCGGCGTTAGCCGAGGGTCATTCGACAGCTACAACAGAGGCCGGAGCGGGAGAGTGCGTGGCCCGACGAGATCACGCCGCGCGAGGCCGAGACGAGCGCAAGCGGAGTACCGAATTGCGGTGCAGTTAAGTCAGCAATGGCCGAGATGTTGGCGTTCATGAGCCGATCTCCGTCAACAAAGGAGCCCACGAGCCGTGTCGTGGCGCTTTAGCGATTAAACCCGCGGCGCAAGCTGCTCCGTCAAATCCCGCGATCCGCGCTCACGAAGAACATCGGACGAGCCAACTCTGCCAAACGCCGTTGTGAAGTCAACGTGCGCCGAAAAATAAGATCGATTTGGCGCGGGATCGGGCGAATGAGAAAACGCCGCGGTTTGCGCGATCGGATGAAGAGAACTTTCTGCTGCGGCGCACGCACCCGCGAACCGGTTCGAAACAGGCACTCTGTTCGCGACTCTCTGTTGAGTACGGAAATGATGGCTCGCTTGAAGAGGTGCCATTCAGGATGAGTTGCGAGTCACTCGTAATCAGAGCCGCTGCCCCCCTCCGACAGGTGGGCTTGATGAGGGACTGATGTCCCGATCAAATGTCGCGTCGGCACTCCGGTCTCGCAGCCCCGCATGGACGAACCTATCCCTTCTCCTCCGGTGAGCGAGGATCCCGAACGCTGGTACTGCACCAATATGGTGGGCGTCCCGGTCGGGCTGATCGGCTCGACGGCGTTCAATCGCTGCCTGCGGCGGATCACCATCCATGGCACGCGAGAGACCCATCCGGGGCTGTTCCGGCTGCTGGCCGCCTGCGAGTATCCGGCGACGGCCGCCGAAGTGTTCGAGCACTACATGGAGCTGGAGTTCGGCCTCGCGCCGGGAGCGCAGCAGCCCGGCTCAGCGCGGCATCCGACCAGCTATCTCGATCTGCTACGCGGCTGGGGCGTCGAGTCCGATTGCCCGAAGGCGGCGGTACTGAAGGGCTGGGTCGAGAGCCGGTTCGGTCTGGTGCCGACCTTTCACAAGCAGCGGCTCGGACTATTTCCGTCGGCGGCGTGGGCGACCTATCTGCAGGAGAAGACCGACGTCCGCTTTCACAACAACTGCATCTTCCAGCAATTCGATTTGCTGTACGAATATTGCCAATGGAGCATCCGCCGCTTCAAGACACCGGGCCCGCGTTTCGTGCGGTTGTGGCGCGGCACCAATGATGTCGAGCAGCAGCTGGTCGAGGGCGATGCAAGGCAGCGGCTATGCACCGTGCGGCTGAACAATCTGGTGTCGTTCAGCGACTCCAAAGAACGCGCCGAGGAGTTCGGTGACTGGGTGCTGGAGACCGAGGTGCCGACGGTGAAGCTGCTGTTCTTTCCCGGCCTTCTGCAGCGCCAGGTGCTCGGCTATGAAGGCGAGTTCCTGGTGATCGGCGGCAACTACAAGGTGCGCGCGTATCACGGGTGGTTTTGAGGGACGTTGTCCAGGATATCGCAGCGGTTCGCCGAAGGCCTTTCAACGCGTCATTCCGGGGCGCTCGCGTCAGCGAGCGAACCCGGAATCTTGTCGTTCGAGGCACCAGCGGGCTTTCGACAACCTCGGGATTCCGGGTTCGCGGCCTTTGGGCCGCGCCCCGGAATGACGTGCGGTGGTAGGAGTGATCAATCCGTCTCGCCGGGCTGCTCGGGACGGGGCTCGCCGAAGCCGTAGGCCTTGCCCTTGATGCTGTCGATGTCGATCCGGATCACCTTGGTGATGCCGAGCTTTTCCGCCGGATAGTCGAACTTGCGGTCGGTAAAGCGGCTGACGATCAGGTCGAGCGCCCTGGTCTTCTCGGCGACGTCGTCGACGAAGCTGGCGCGGCCGAAGCCGATCACGGTGCGGTGCTTGGCTTCGAAATCACAGGCCGCCTCGGCCGTCACAACGCCGTTCTCGGTCGTCACTTCGAAGCAGACGCGGTTGTTGGTCTTGAGGATCTCGATTTTGGTGCCGGCGCTGGCCGAATGGACATACAGCGCCTTGCCGTCGAAGCCGTAGAACACCGGCACCAGGAAAGGCACGTTGTCGCGCGCCAGCGCCAGATGCAGCACTCTGTCGCTCGCCAGGATCGCGTCGATCTCGGCGCGGTCGGTGATTTCGCGGCTCCGCCGCCGCATCGGTCGGGACAACAGGTCGGAGGCGGGGTCGGTCATTCCAAGTCTCCTAATGGCGCGGTGCTCCGGCTTTGCCGAGACCGCTGGATCGGATTGTCAGCAGGCGCAGGACAGCTTCGAGGCCAGTGCCTTGATGTCGGTGTTCATCTTCGGCACCGGATAGCGCGGCTGCACCGCAGGGCAGGCTTCGAGCGCTGCGATCACATGCGCCGGCAGGCCCCGGGCGCGTGCGCCGGCGAGGATGAAGTCGAGATAGTCGCGGCTTGCCGGCTGCTGCGGCCCCATCTCGGTCTTGCGGTGAAACAGCGCGTCGAGCGCCTGGCCGTGCTCGTCGATCACTTCGACCGGGTAGTGGAAGTACGATCCGCCGCCGTCGAGCTTGACGCCCTGCCAGGCATCGAAGCGGTCGAGCTCGGTGGCCGATAGCTCGTAGAGCACGCCCCACACCTCAGCGCCGGGTTCATCCACCAGGGTTTCGAGGCCGCTGTCCCAGATTTCGGAATGGCCGTGGAAGCCGAGCCGGTAGTCGGGCAGCCGGGCGATCGCGCGGATCTTCGGTTGGCACAGCCGCACCATGATGTGCTCGGGGTTCAGCGTCGCCCCATAGGCAAACAGCAGCGTGGTCGGACGGCGGGCGGGTTTCGCGCGCGGAACGGTCGGGAGCGGCGTGGTGATTGTCGGGGTCATGTCGCCTCAGCCTGTTGTTTCGGGGTGATGGTGGCGGCGACGCCGAGGCCTGGCAGCTCCATGATCTCGGCATCCATGTTGAGCGCGCGCATGGCACGGGAGAACCAGCGCGGAATGTGGTCGCAGACGAGGTCGAGCTGACGGAATGGCGTGCCGGTGAGGAACGGGATCAGAATGTCCCAGGAATTCAGCCCGGGATCGTCCTGCAGGAGCCGCACCAGATCGAGCCGGAAGTGACCGCTGTCGTCATCGCCGACCAGCACTGGCTTGATGTCGTCGAGATCATTGCCTGCGCCATCCTGGTGATGGCGCCGTCGGCGTGAGCGCCGCTCGGCTCTGGCGGCCTTCACACTCTGCTGTGCGCGCTCGTTCTCTTTGCGGGCGATGGTCTCGAGCTGGGTGAACAGCGGGCCGTGCGACTGCCAGGTCTGCACGCCCATCTCCTGCAGCAGTGAATTGACGACGCCGCGCACGCTCCTGGAGAGAAACAGACGGCAATCTTCCAGCTCGGGGACCATCGCGGCGAGCGATGCGTGGATCTCGGCCAGCCCATCGTCCGGCCGCACCGCGAAGCGGATCGTCTTGCGGACCTTCCAGACTTCGCCCTGCTGCTCGAACAGCAAGATCACGCCCTTGTCCGAGAC
>NZ_QTKI01000431.1:0-3912 GCF_010820945.1 Rhodopseudomonas sp. BR0C11 | reverse complement strand
GTGATGATCTCTGCGGCGGTGTTCGTGCTCGGCTTCTCCACCGTGTTCGTCGCGCTCGGCGCCAGCGCCAGCCTGGTCGGCAGCCTGATCCGCGCCTATTCGGCGCAGCTCGCGATCATCGCCGGTGTGGTGATTATCCTGATGGGCCTGCACTTCCTCGGCCTGACCCGGATCAACATCCTGATGCGCGAAGGCCGCCTGCCGATCCCGAAGCCGGTCGGGCTGTGGGGCGCCTACGTGATGGGCCTTGCGTTTGCGTTCGGCTGGACGCCGTGCATCGGACCGATCCTGGCTGCGATCCTGTCGGTGGCCGCGGCCGAAGCGACGGTGGCCAAGGGCGCCGGCTTGCTGGCGGTGTATTCGCTCGGCCTCGGCGTGCCGTTCCTGCTCGCCGCGCTGATGGTCGAACAATTCTCCGGCCTGTTCGCCCGGATGAAGAAACACCTCGCCACGGTCGAGCGGGTAATGGGCGTGCTGATGGTCCTCACCGGCATCGGCTTCCTTACCGGCGCCATCAGCGACGTCTCGATCTGGCTGCTGAACACCTTCCCGGCGCTGGGGAATATTGGGTAGGCGTCCTGGTCGCGGCCGAGCATCGGACCTAAACCACTCGTCATCGCCGGGCTCGACCCGGCGATCCATCATCTTTGCAATTCCTTTGTGTAAGCGCGTTCGCGCTTTGGATGGATGCGCGGGTCAAGCCCGCGCATGACTCTGTGCAAGTGATCGCGGTCTTGGCCGAGAACGGATGACAGCGGTAATTTTTTCTCGACGTCATCGCCGGGCTCGACCCGGCGCTCCATCATCCTTGCAATTCCTTTGTGTAAGCGCGTTCGCGCTCGGATGGATGCGCGGGTCAAGCCCGCGCATGACGCTGTGCAAGTGATCGCGGTCTTGGCTAGGATCGGATGGTGGCGGTAATCATTTGTCGACGTCATCGCCGGGCTCGACCCGGCGATCCCTCATCCTTGAGATTCCTTTGTGTAAGCGCGTTCGCGCTCGGATGGATGCGCGGGTCAAGCCCGCGCATGACGCTGTGCAAGTGATCGCGGTCTTGGCCGAGAACGGATGGTGGCGGTAATCTTTCTCGGCGTCATTGCCGGGCTTGACCCGGCAATCCATCCTCTTGAATGATGAAGCGGTTCAGCGAGGCTCTCGGAGGAGAGTCGGCATGGCCTACTGGGTCTACATCCTCGCCAGTGCTCCGGGCGGCACGCTGTATGTCGGCGTGACCAACGACCTCGTCCGCCGTACCTATGAGCATCGCGAAGGACTGGTCGAGGGCTTCACCCGCAAATACGACGTCAAACGTCTCGTCTATTTCGAAGCGCACGACAGCATCATCGCCGCCATTCAGCGCGAGAAGAACATCAAGCATTGGCCGCGCGAATGGAAGATCGACCTGATCGTCCGCGGCAATCCGAGCTGGGATGATCTTTACGACGAAATCGTTCGTTGATGGATGCGCGGGTCAAGCCCGCGCATGACGTTTGTCGCGGGGAGGTGATCCTGCTCTCCACCCGCGTCATTGCCGGGCTCGACCCGGCAATCCATCATCTTCGCATGAGCTGATGCGGCGTAGGCTGCTTTGTCTGCGGATGGATGCGCGGGTCGGCCCGCGCATGACGTCTGTCGCGGGGAGGTGATCCTGCTCTCCACCCGCGTCATTGCCGGGCTCGACCCGGCAATCCATCATCTTCGCATGAGCTGATACGTCGTAGGCTGCTTTGTCTGCGGATGGATGCGCGGGTTGAGCCCGCGCATGACGTTGTTGTCGATGTGAGGCTGCGCCTCACATCCCCCGATTACCTCAGTTTCCGATCTCGGCGTAGCCGCCCTTGGCGTCCCATTTGTAGACGACGTAGTCGATCGCCTTGATGTCGCCCTTGGCGTCGAAGGCCATCTTGCCGAGCACGGTGTCCCACTCGCCGGCCTTGATGGTGTCGATCACCTTCTTCGGATCGGTCGACTTGGCCTTCTCGACCGCCTGCGACCACACCTGGAATGCCGCGTAGGTGTAGAGGGTGTAGCCTTCCGGATCGATGCCCTTGCCCTTGAAGGTTTCGACGATCTGCTTGGCGGTCGGCTTGTTGCGCGGGTCGGGGCCAAAGGTGAACAGCGTGCCTGCGGCGAGCGGGCCGGTGATCGAGGCGAATTCCTTGTCGTTCATCGCGTCGCCGGCCATCATCACGGTGCTGAGGCCCTGGTCGCGCATCTGGCGCAGGATCAGGCCGGCCTCGCGGTGATAACCGCCGATGTACACCAGATCGATGGCATCGCGCTTCAGCCGCGACACGATCGAGTTAAAGTCGTTGTCGCCCTTGTTGTAGGACTCGAACATCTTCTCCTGGAAGCCGGCCTTGTTCAGCGCCTTCTTGGTCTCGTCGGCCAGACCCTTGCCGTAAGTGGTCTTGTCGTTGAGGATGGCGACGTTCTTGCCCTTGTAGTTTTTCAGGATGTACTCGGCGGCGACCAGGCCCTGCTGATCGTCGCGGCCGCAAACGCGCAGTACGTTCCACAGCTTGCGCTCGGTGAACAGCGGATTGGTCGAGGCCGGAGTGATCTGCAGCACGTTGCCGTCGGCATAAGCTTCCGACGCCGGGATCGACGACGACGAGCAGAAGTGACCGGCGACGAACGGGATGCCGTCGCCCGCGATCTTCTCGGCGACCGAGCGCGCCTGCTTCGGATCGCAGGCATCGTCTTCGACGTCGAGCACCAGCTTCTTGCCGAGCAGACCGCCCTTGGCGTTGAGATCGACCACCGCCTGCTCGGCGCCGTTCTTGAGCTGCCGGCCGAACGCGGATTCGCCGCCGGTCATCGGACCGGCGACCGAGACCTTGATGTCCTGCGCCAGCGCCGTGGTCGAGAGCGCCAACGAGACGCCGAATGCCAAACCGAGAAGCTTGAGTGTCATCGATGAATCCTTGCGATGGATTTGCAAACGAAAAGCCGCGCCCAGGCAGGCCCGAAGCGCCAAACCGGCCGGCATTGTTGGCTGATTTTCACGACAAGTCATCGACAAAATACGGCGCCGGCGGCACCCGGTTGCCGCATTGTGCCGCAGGACTCGCGGGCGCGGGGAGGGACTACCTCAGCTGCCGCGTCCGCCTTCGAGATACGCGGCTCGCACTTCCGGCCGCGCCAGCAGATCGGCGCCGGTCCCGCTCATGGTGATCAGGCCGTTGACCAGCACGTAGCCGCGATGCGCCAGCTTCAGCGCGTGGTTGGCGTTCTGCTCGACGATCAGCACGGTGAGCCGGTCCTGCTTGTTCAGGGTGCGGATCGCGTCGAAGATCTGCCGGGTGATCAGCGGCGCGAGGCCGAGCGATGGTTCGTCGAGCAGCAGCAGGCGCGGCCGGCTCATCAGCGCGCGGCCGATCGCCAGCATCTGCTGCTCGCCGCCTGAGAGCGTGCCGCCGCGCTGGCCGAAGCGTTCGCGCAGCCGCGGAAACAGCGTCAGCACGCGTTCGAGCGTCGCGGCGCGTTCTTCGTTGCTGCCGGTTCCGGCATCGGCGCCCATCTGCAGATTTTCGGCGACGCTCATCCGCGGGAAGATGCGGCGACCCTCCGGCGACTGCGCGATGCTCATCCGCGCGATCAGGTGAGTCGGCCGCGCGGTGATATCGACGCCGTCGAACACGATGCGGCCGGCCTTGGCACGCGGCTTACCGAAGATCGACATCATCAGCGTCGACTTGCCGGCACCATTGGCGCCGATCAGCGCCACGATCTCGCCGGGCGCGATCTCGAGATCGACGCCCTTCAGCGCCTCGATCTTGCCGTAGGCAGCGCGGAGGTTTTCGATTTTGAGGAGGGGGGCGGTGGAGGTCATGATGCCACCTCGCCACGCTCACTTTCGTCATGCCCGGGCTTGACCCGGGCATCCACGGACACAAGCACAGCCTTGCC
>NZ_QTKI01000430.1:0-3936 GCF_010820945.1 Rhodopseudomonas sp. BR0C11 | reverse complement strand
GCTCGGGGCCGCGCCGGATCTCGGCCTCGCGCTGACGCTGCCGCGCGCGGTCGGCGCGATGCGCGCCAAGGACATCCTGCTCACCAATCGTCGGGTCGAAGCAGAGGAAGCGCTGGCGCTCGGCATCGCCAAGCGCGTCGTGCCGGCTGACGCGCTGATGGACGAAGCGCTGAAGCTCGCCGCAGACCTCGCCGCCGGTCCCGCCACTTCGCTCGGCCTCACCAAGATGCTGGTCAACGGCGCGTTCGAGCCGATCGAACAGTTCTTCGCCCTCGAGGCCTTCGCCCAGGGCGTCGCCTTCGGCAGCACCGAATTCGCCGAAGGCGTCGCAGCCTTTCAGGAAAAGCGGAAGGCGGACTTCAGACGCTGAGAAAGCCTCGCAGAAGATACAGGCGAGCTCGGTAGCAGAGCTGTGCAGATCGGTAAGCTGGTCGCCGCGACCACACGATCATACCGACATCGCCGAGCCGCTGGGCAGTTGACCGAACTACCGCCAGGGATTGCACATTGTTTGTGCCGTGCGGACCTTCAAAGATGCCGTCCGTTCGGGCAACAATTGGCGCAGAGTTGGTGGCTAGGGTTCCGGCCTGTTTCAGGCGCTGGTCCGAGAGCTGCCCCCCGAAGGGAGAAATCCTTCGGACGCACGGCGGGACAAAAGCCCGGGAGACCTCGTAAGCCGAGGAATTGGCAAACGATGGTCCACGTCAATTCCTCATCGCGACCAGATTCTGAGGAATGATCCGATGCGGAAGACTCGTTTCCTATCTTCTCTGATCCTTGCTGGCTCGATCGTCGCGCTGAGCGTCGCCGGAGCCTCCGCCGCCCCCAAGAAGGACTTCAAGGTCGCCTGGTCGATCTATGTCGGCTGGATGCCCTGGGGTTATGCCGCCGACACCGGCATCGTGAAGAAGTGGGCGGACAAATACGGCATCACCATCGAGGTGAAGCAGTTCAACGACTACGTCGAGTCGATCAACCAATACACCGCGGGCTCCTATGACGCGGTGACCATCACCAACATGGACGCGCTGTCGATTCCCGCCGCCGGCGGCGTCGATACCACCGCGGTGATCGTCGGCGACTTCTCCAACGGCAACGACGCGGTTATCCTGAAGGACAAGAAGGACCTCGCCGCGATCAAGGGCCAGAAGGTCAATCTGGTCGAGTTCTCGGTGTCGCACTATCTGCTGGCGCGCGCGCTCGAATCCAACAAGCTGAGCGAAAAGGACGTCAAGGTGGTCAACACCTCCGACGCCGACCTCGCCGCCGCCTACAAGACGGCCGACGTCACCGCGGTGGTGACCTGGAATCCGATCGTCTCCGAAATCCTCGCCTCGCCCGACGCCCACAAGGTGTTCGACTCCTCGCAGATCCCCGGCGAAATCATGGATCTGATGGTCGCCAACACTGCGGTGGTGAAGGACAATCCGAACTTCGCCAAGGCGCTGGTCGGGATCTGGTACGAGACCATGGCGAAGATGACAGCGGAAGGCGCCGACGCCAAAGCCGCCAAGGAAGCGATGGCGAAGGCATCCGGCACCGATCTGGCCGGCTTCGAAAGCCAGCTCGCCTCGACCAAGCTGTTCAGCAAGGCCGCCGACGCCGAAGCCTTCACCAAGAGCGCTGCGATCGGCAGCACCATGGACCGTGTCCGCAAGTTCCTGTTCGACAAGGATCTGCTCGGCAAGGGCGCGAAGTCGGCCGACGCCGTGGGCATCGAGCTCGCGGACAAGAGCGTGCTCGGCGACAAGGCCAACGTGAAGCTGCGGTTCGACCCGAGCTTCATGAACGCCGCCGCGGCCGGCAAGCTGTAAGCGATCACGTCACAAGCCAAGCCGGAGCACGACGATGCGATGGGTGAACATCAGGCCTGGACGGCAACTCGCCATCTACATGGCGGCGCTGCCGTTCGTGCTGGTGATCATTGCGTATCTGCTGGGCTCCGGCGCGCGGCTTGCGGACAATCCAAACGACAAGCTGCTGCCGGCGCTGTCCAGCATGGGCCAGGCGGTCAAGCAGATGGCCTTCCAGGTCGATGCCCGCACCGGCAGCTATCTGCTGTGGTCGGACACGCTGGCGAGTCTCGAACGGCTGGGCGCGGCGCTGGCGATCTCGACCTCGCTAGCGCTCGTGTTCGGCATCGTGATCGGCCTGCTGCCGGCCGCGAATGCCCTGCTCGGGTCTTTCGTGTCGGTCACCTCGATGGTGCCGCCGCTGGCGCTGCTGCCGATCCTGTTCATCGTGATGGGTCTCGGTGAGAACTCCAAGATCGCACTGATCGTGATCGGCACGCTGCCCTGCATCATCCGCGACCTGTCGATGAAGGTGCTCGAACTGCCGCGCGAACAACTGATCAAGGCGCAGACGCTCGGTGCCTCGACCTGGCAGATCGCGCTCCGCGTGGTGCTGCCGCAGATCCTGCCGCGACTGATCGACTCGCTGCGCCTGCAACTCGGACCGGCCTGGCTGTACCTGATCGCCGCCGAAGCGATCGCCTCCGACTCAGGGCTCGGCTATCGCATCTTCCTGGTGCGGCGCTATTTGGCGATGGACGTGATCATCCCCTACGTGGTGTGGATCACGCTGCTCGCCTTCTTGATGGACCTGGCGTTGCGACTGATCCAGCGCAAAGCCTTCCCCTGGTTCGCCGCGGTGAGGGCGGAATGAGCGCGATCCGTTTCGACAACGTCTGGAAAGAGTACGGCGACCACATCGTGCTGGAGCGGATCACGCTCGACGTCGCGCCGCGCGCCTTCGTCGCGCTGGTCGGGCCATCCGGCTGCGGCAAGACCACCTTCCTGCGCATGCTGCTCGGTGAGGAGACACCGACCCGCGGCCAGATCCTGATCGATGGCCAGCCGATGCCGAGCGAACCCGACGCCGATCGCGGCGTGGTGTTCCAACGCTATTCGGTGTTTCCGCATCTCACCGTGCTCGACAACGTGCTGCTCGGCCGCGAGCTGCAGCAGTCGCGGCTGCTCGGCCGGCTGTTCGGCCGGGCACAGCGCGAGGCGACCGAGCAGGCGCTGGCGCTGCTCGAGGAGGTCGGGCTGAAGGGCCACGAGAGCAAATACCCGTCCGCGCTGTCCGGCGGAATGCAGCAGCGGCTGGCGCTTGCGCAGGCGATCATGCGCGGCCCGAAGATCCTGCTGCTCGACGAGCCGTTCGGCGCGCTCGATCCCGGCATCCGTGCCGACATCCACGTGCTGATGAAACGGCTGTGGAACGAGACCGAGCTCACCGTGGTGATGGTCACGCACGATCTGTCCGAGGCCTTCAGCCTGGCGACGCGGGTGATCGCGTTCGAGCGCAATCGCAATCGCCCCGAGGAACGCGAGCGCTACGGCGCCACGATTTCCCGCGATCTCGAAATCTTCCCACGGCGCATCGCGCAGCCGCGCACCGACCATCCAATCCGCTCCGGCCGGGACGACCCGGCCGCACAGGGAGCATGAGCCGGGACGACCCGGCATTTGTTCACCGTGAGGACAGCATGATCCTGACCGAGCAAGAGAAGGCCGAAGTCGAGGCCAACCGCCGGCGCTACGAACAGCATAAGGCGCTGGGCCAGCAACAGGCGCCGAAGGCCCTGCCGCCGCCGACGCCGCGCGACGGCGCGCCGATCGCCGCGGACGCGATCATCCATCGCGAGACCGTGCCGGGCGGCTGGTACTACGTGACCGAGCTCGGCCGCGGCGACGCGCTGCGCCTCGTCAATACCAGCGGCACGTCCTGCGTCAGCATCCAGGCTTGGAATGCGCTCGATCCGAGCGAGCGGCTGAACCACGCCGACACCATCAAGGTGCAGTGGGCCGCGTCCTTGCGCAAAGGCCGTGTGATCCTGTCCGACATGGGCCGTGCGCTGCTGTCGATCATCGAGGACACCAGCGGCGCACACGACACCATGGTGGGCGGCTCCAACGCCGCGACCAATGC
>NZ_QTKI01000429.1:0-3965 GCF_010820945.1 Rhodopseudomonas sp. BR0C11 | reverse complement strand
TCAAGCGCTACCCGCTGCCGCTCAGCCGCACCGCGATCGAACTCGGCAGCGAACGCGTCACCAACATCGTGGCGCTCGGCGTGCTGATCGAGCTATCCGGCATCTGCAAACACAAATCGGTCGAGCAGGTGGTGCGCGCGTCCTCGCCGCGCGGCTTCCTCGATCTCAACATGGACGCGCTGGCCGCCGGCTACGCGCTGGCCAAGGCGCCTGCCGTCGCGGCGGCCTCCTGATTTTCTGACAAAGGATTGCTTCGATGAGCGCCCAGCCTGCATTGCGCGAACAGACCGTCTATATGCACGACCGCGCCATCGAGACGATGCCCCGGCCGCAGCTTGCGGCGCTACAATTCGAGCGCCTGCGCAAGATTGTCGAGCGGGCGTATCGCGACGTTCCGCACTATCGCGCCAGCTTCGATGAAGCTGGCGTCAAGCCTGCGGATTTGACCTCGCTCGCGGACCTCGCGAAGTTTCCCTTCACCAAGAAGACCGACCTCCGCGACAACTATCCGTTCGGCATGTTCGCGGTGCCGCGCAATCAGATGCCGCGCATCCATGCCTCGTCCGGCACCACCGGCAAGCCGACCGTGGTCGGTTACACCAAGACCGACCTGGACAATTGGGCCAACCTAATGGCGCGCTCGATGGTCGGCGCCGGCGCGTCGCCGGACGACATTGTCCACAACGCCTATGGCTACGGCCTGTTCACTGGCGGCCTCGGTGCTCACTATGGCGCCGAGCGGCTGGGCTGCACCGTGGTGCCGGCCTCCGGCGGTGGCACCGAACGCCAAGTGCAGCTCATCGTCGATTTCGCCGCCAATGTGCTGTGCTGCACGCCGTCCTATGCGCTGAACATCGCGGAAGTCGCCGAGCAGATGGGCATTAACCTGCGCGATGCGCCGCTGCGGGTCGGCCTGTTCGGCGCCGAGCCGTGGAGCGATGCGATGCGCCGCGATCTCGAAGCACGCCTCGGTATCAAGGCGGTCGATGTTTATGGCCTGTCGGAAATCATGGGCCCCGGCGTCGCCTGCGAATGCCACGTTGCGCAAAATGGTCTGCACGGCTGGGAAGACCACTTCCTGTTCGAGACCATCGATCCGGAAACGCTTCAGGTGCTGCCGATGGGCTCCGTCGGCGAGCTGGTGATCACCACGCTCACCAAGGAAGCGCTGCCGATGATCCGGTATCGCACCCGCGACATCACCAGCCTGAACACCGAGCCCTGCGCGTGTGGCCGCACCCATCTGCGTATCATGCGTGTCACCGGTCGCGACGACGACATGCTGATCATCCGCGGCGTCAACGTGTATCCGTCGCAGGTGGAGTCGGTGCTGATCGGCTTCCCCGGCATCGCGCCGCACTATCAGATTGTGCTGACCCGCGAGAAGGCGCTCGACGCCATGACGGTCGAAGTCGAAGTCGCGCCCGGTGCGCCGTTCGATGACGCGGCCCGCGCCAAGAAGGCGGCGGAAGTGACGCATCATATCAAGTCGCTGATCGGCGTCACCTGCAAGGTCTCGGTGAAAGCCCCAGGCGAAGTTCCGCGCTCGCAGGGCAAGGCCGTGCGTGTCAAAGATCAGCGGAACATCTGATCGCCTGATTGTTGACCGCAATCGCGTCTTCGCGATGCAGCATAAAAGTAATCGACGCGCGCCTTGACAGGCGCTCGATGATCTAACTTTAATTAACTGATTGAGTAAGCCGTATCCGCGGTCAACGCGTAACGGAACGCTCAGTCACGCCGGACCGGCAATCAATGTCGGCCGCAAAAATGTGGTTCGCCAAAGAACCACACGGGGAAGAAATGCTCGATTTCGTCCAGCAGGTGATCGGCGGGATTGCCCTCGGCTGCGTCTACGGCCTCATCGCCCTCGGCTTTGTGCTGATCTACAAGGCGACCGAAGTCGTCAATTTTGCGCAGGGCGAAATCATGATGCTCGGCGCGTTCCTGTCGTTCACCTTCATCGCCACGCTTGGGCTGAACTACTGGTTCGGCTTTCTGTTGTGTGTGGTCAGTATGGCGGTGCTCGGCGCCGCGATGGAGCGGCTGGTGGTGCGGCCGATCCTCGGCTATCCGCAGTTCTCGATCGTGATGGCGACGATCGGCCTTGGCCTCGTCATCCGCTCGCTGGTCGGCATCATCTGGGGCACCGACGATCTGCGGATCGAGACGCCGTTCACCGGCGGCGTGATCCAGCTCGGCGGGCTGGTGCTGTCGCAGGATAGCCTGTCGATCATCGTTGCCACCGCGCTGCTGTGCGCCGTGCTCTACGCCTTCTTCCGCTTCACCAAGATCGGCATCGCCATGCAGGCGACATCGCAGAACATGCTGGCCGCCTACTACATGGGCATTCCGGTGAAGCGGATGTTCTCGCTGATCTGGAGCCTGAGCGCGATCGTGGCGTGCTGCGCCGGCGTGCTGCTGGCGCCGATCACCTTCATCCACGCCAATCTCGGCTTCCTCGGCATCAAGGCGTTCCCGGCCGCGGTGCTCGGCGGCTTCGGCAGCATCCCCGGCGCGCTCGCCGGCGGCATCACCATCGGCATCGTCGAATCGCTGTCGGGGTTCTATCTGCCGGAGGGCTTCAAGGACGTCGCCGCCTATGTGGTGCTGCTCGCGGTGCTGCTGTGGCGGCCGCAGGGCCTGTTCGGCAGCAACGCGCTGAAGAAGGTCTGAGATGAGCGCGCATGTCCGCACCAGCTACGCGCAAAGCGAGCAGCTGTTCCCGTCGAAGAATGCTGCCTTCTGGTACGCCGTCCTGGTCGCGGCGCTGATCGCCGCGCCTTATGTGCTGGAGTCCTATTATCTCAGTCAGCTGGTGTTCGTGCTGATCTATGCCATCGTCGGCATCGCCATGAACGTGCTGTCGGGGCAGGCTGGGCAGGTCTCGATCGGCCACGCCGCCTTCATGGCGATCGGCGCCTATACGGCGGCGGTCTGCGAAAAGAATGGCTTGCCGCTGGCCGTGTATCTGGTGCTGGCCGGCGGCTTCACCGGGCTGATCGGCTATCTGGTGGGGCTGCCGGCGCTGCGGCTGCACGGCATCTACTTGGCGATCGCCACGCTGGCCTTCGCCTTTATCGTCGAGGAGATCGTTACCCGCTGGGAGAGCGTCACCAACGGCAACGAGGGCCTGATGCTCGGCGCGCCGTCGCTGTTCGGGCTGAAGCTCGGCGCGCAGGGATTCTATTATCTCTGCCTCGGCGTCACCGCGGTGGTGATCCTGGCTGCGATCAACATCCTGCGCTCGCCAACCGGCCGTGCGTTTCTGGCGATCCGCGACAGCGAGACCGCGGCGCGCAGCATGGGCATCGACACCGCGCGCTACAAGACCCGGGCGTTCGCCATCTCGGCCGGCTTCACCGGGCTCGCCGGTGTGCTGTACGCGCATAAGCTGTCGTTCATCAGTCCGGAAATGTTCAGCCTGTCGATGTCGATCGAGTTCGTCATGATCATCATCATCGGCGGTGTGCTCAGCCTGCGCGGAGCGGTGTTCGGCGCGATCTTCATGATCATGGTCGATCCGATCCTGATCGTGGTGAAGGACAAGGTACCGCAACTGACCCTGGCGGCGATGCAAGGCATCGGCCTGTCGGATCAGCTCACCGACGCGATCCAGGCCGGAATCGTCCGCGTCGCCGGCGCGCCGGGGCTGAAGTCGCTGATCTTCGGTCTGATCATCATCCTGTTCATCATCTTTGAGCCGATGGGCCTCGATGGACGATGGGCGCGGGTGAAGTCCTACTTCCGGCAGTTCCCGCTGTATCGGTCGACCAGCGCGCGCGCCCAGCGGATGTTCTTGAAGTCGGAGCGCAACCGGTGAGCACGTTCTTCAAGGTCGACAAGCTTACCGTCAAGTTCGGCGGCCTCACCGCGGTCGACGACGTCTCGTTCGACATCGCCGAAGGCGAGGTCTTCACCATCATCGGGCCCAACGGCGCCGGCAAGACCACGCTGTTCAACCT
>NZ_QTKI01000043.1:0-19421 GCF_010820945.1 Rhodopseudomonas sp. BR0C11 | reverse complement strand
GATAATTGCCGTTCGCATCGTGCGCGACCGTGCCGTCGAAATTGGCCTGGACGCGACGACGCACTGCATCGACACCGACCACCGCGGTGCCAGTGAATGGGCCGACCGTCCCATAGCCATAATTGCCGGAGGTCGGGCTCGAGGCGGTGAGCCACGTCGTCATCAGCCCGCCGATGAAGCCGAACAGCGTGCCTGACGCCTGCTGCGTGGCGGTCTTTTCCACCGCGGTCTGCTGGGTCGAGGTTTGGATCGTCTGGTTCAGGGTCGACGCGGTCTGATTGATCGGCGGCAGCGGCGTCGGTACCTGCGGCGTCAGCGAGCCGGCGACCGAGCCGTTGGGAGTGCCGGTCGCGCGGGCCTCGGCGCGCTGAACGTTGCCGCGCGAAGCGGTACCCTGCCCGGCGCCTCCGCTCTGGCCGGGAGCACTCTGGAACGACTGAATTAAATTCTGCACGAAGTTCGGCGGCGGCGGTCCCGGAGGCGACGGCGGCTGGCCGGCGCCTGGGGTCTGGGTGAATTCGCCGGCGCCGAGCGTCACCGTGCCGCCGGGCGTCGTCACCGTCGAAGAGCCATAGCCCGCGAACACGAAGCCGGTTCCGATCATCGCGACGCCGCCGCGGATGCCGACGGTTGCGGCCGCGGTTTTGATTTCGGCATCGCCGGTGTGGCTGATCTGGCCGCCGACGAACCGCAGCGCGCCCTTGCCGAGCCGGGCCGCCAGCTTACCGGTGCCGGAATTCGGATCATAGACGTATTCGTCGATCGTCAGATCGCTGTTCGGCCCGACCGTCATTGAGGTCTTGTCGATGAACAGGATCTGCACCGAGCCCTTGTCGGTGGTCTTGATCCGCTCCTTGTGGGCGATCGACTCGCCGATCGAAATCGTCCGCAAATTCGCTGTCGCGGCGGGGTTCACCGCCGACGCCTTGCCGACCTCCTGCGCCACCGCGAGAGTTGCGCCGTTCCCGGCCGCGAACAGTGCGGCAGCTCCGATCATCCATCCTGACAGACGCATCGCGAGCCTCCTCAGAAACGCACCGTCGGCCCGAGCGAGGCCGACAGGTTGTTGGTGCGATAGTTCGGCAGGTTGGAGTCGATCTTGGTGTACAGCACCTGGGTGCGCACGCCGACATTGCCGGCGATCTGCGCATCGAGAATGGCGCCGTAGCGGTATTCGTCCTCGCGCCGCACCAGCGTCGGGTCGACGATGAAGTTCGGAGCGTCGTAGTTCGAGCGGCTGTAGCCGATGGTCGGCGCCACCACGAACTGATGCGGCTGGCCGAACACCGGCACCACGAATTCGACCGGGAACGCCATGTCGATCGAGTAGCGCTTGTAGCTGTTGTAGTCCGCGACCGCCTTGTTGACGTCATAGCCGCCGCGGGTGGTCCAGTGCACCGGACCAAACCGGAAATCGGTGGTGATCGCCGCGGTGGTCAGATCGCCGGTCTGGGTGCCGGCGGTCGGGTAGTAGGTCGATTCGGTGAACTTGCGATGCCGGGTCTCGACATACCCCTCGATCAGGCCGTTGTCGCCGATCGTCGATCGCGCCGACAAACCGCCGCCGAGCGCACCGAAATAGCTGTAGTCGCCGAGCCAGACCTTGTCGCCGATTGCGTAGTATTTGAACGAGGCGTTCTGGCCGATCCCGACGCGGTGGCCGACCGTGCCTTCGAGCAGGCCGAGGTTGAACTGGCTCTGCGTGAACTGCCGCGAATTGTAGCCGAGGAAGGTGGTCTCGATCGCGTCGCCGCGCTTGTTGAGCTTGTAGGCGTAGGCGGCGGTGATGCTCTGGACCGCGTTCCAGTCCGACTTGCGGCCGAACCGCGGATCGAGGATCGCATCCTGGCCGAGTGCGCGCACCTGCAGCGAATTCGGCCCGATATTAGCGTTGGTCTGGTAGCGCATGCCGCCCTGCAGGAACACGCTGTATTCGTGCTTCGACAGTCGCCGGTCGATCTCGGCCAGATAGGCCATCACCTGACCGCGGATTTCGTCCGGAACGTTGCCGCCCTTGATCGCGTCGAGCAGATAGCCGCGCGCGATCTCATAAGAGGCGAGCTTGAAATACAGCACGCCGAGTTCGAGCTTCACCCGCGGCAGATCGGGATTGAAGAACAGCATCCGCTCCAGCGCGCCGATCGCGGCCTCGTAGTCGCCGCGCTCGACCGCCGCATGGGCGAATTTGAAGCTGACGTCGAGATTGGCCGGCTGCTGATACATCTGGTTGAACAGCGCGTCGTAGCCCTGCTGCACAACCGCGGCGGGAGTCGCCTTCTGCTCCTGCGCGGACGCGACCGAGCCGGCGATCACCGTCGCCGCCACAGCGCATAACCATGTCGCCTTCAATCGCACGCCGCACCCCGAAATGATCGTCTGGAAACTGATTGCTCGTTGGCCGAGCTAATTGGTCGGGATTTTGCGGGAGGCGTTCGGCCAGCGGTATCCTTTTTTACGCGAAAGGTCCGCAATTGCACGCCGACGTGGCCTTTTTGTCACGCGGATCGTCCCGAAACAGAACGGAACCGGCAGTTCACGCAAGAACTGAGCTTCGCCGCTGGGGATACTGACGCTGGAACCGGATGCCGCCCGTCCAACTGCGGCAACAGAGCAACACAGCAAGAGGGAATCTCTATGGCCGATGCAGCCGCCCGCAGCCCGACCTCGCCGTTCGAAATCCGCCATGCGGTGACGATCGCAGCGCCGCCCGAGGCCGTGTTCGACTACGTCACCAATCCGAAATCCTGGCCGGAATGGCTGCCCTCCTCCCACGCGCTCGAATGCGACGACCGCCCGATGGGCTTCGGCGATACTTTCCACGAGCACTGGTCGACCCGCAGCGGCCCGGTCGACCTCGATTGGCTGGTGATTGCCTGCGACCGCCCGCTGCTGTGGATCGGCCTCACCCAGACCAGCTTCATGGGGCCAGTGGTGGTGCACTACACGTTCGAAGCTACGGACGGCGGCACCCGCTTCACCCGCATCCTGCGCAATCCGGCACGGCCGAAACCGCCGACGCCGGAGATGATCGAGCGGATGAGCGCGGAGGCCGAGCTGGGGTTGGGGAATATCAAGAGGATTGTGGAGCGGCGGTGAGCCGACCGGAGAAGCGGTGGCCAACAGGGTCGACACAGCCTAATGGCCGCTATGGGCCAGAAGCGGACATCGCTTCTGACGTTCAACGTAGAAGTCTCGACGGCGGAATCGATCGCCCCCGTTTCGGCCTAGCATCCACACTTCAGCAGCAGCAAACGCAAACGATACCCACATTTTCAAATGTGCAGGAGTTAGCGCCGGAAAGAAAGAATGAAACAATTACTCAGGAGATCTTGGTGCCCAGGGGCAGCAATCGTGGTTAGACCAACCACCTAGCAGCAGGTGCGGGCGCATTTTTCGGTATTCCCGCGTCTACCGTAGCCTCCAAGACGCCTACACCGTACTGGCACCGGAACATGTTATCAGTCAGACTGCTACCCGACCGAGTGTAGCTTCTCCCATGCAGCTATGCTGCACCACACAACCTTGAGGCTGCATATGGCCATCGAAATTCACCGAGTCATTTTTGAGAAAAAGCAGCTTGCGGACATATCTAAGGACGAGCGATCACTCCTCCTGCTCATGGGCCACGCCACCAACGAGCTGAACGTCCTCTCTAAGTTCATTCTCATGATGCGCAAAGACAACCCGCCCACGCAGGTCGAGGACTTTACCGAGGGTGGGCAGGTTTTCATCATCATGCGAGTTCTGATCGGAAAGCTTCATGAGGCATGGGAGCTGTTCAAAGCGCGCGCGCAATCGAACAAGGCGATCTCAGAACAGTACCTGACGAAGCTCGACGAAGAAGCTGCGCGGGCGCTCAAAGCGCTGAATGACTATTTCGGCAAGAAGAACGCTGTAGCTGAGATCCGCAACAAGGTGGCGTTCCATTACAAAGATAAGGACGGCCTGATGGAAGAGAATTTCCAGCGACTTCCTGAGACGGAGCCCTGGGAATTCTACCTCTCAAAAACGCACGGCAACACCTTCTACTACGCTTGTGAGATGGTCGCGACGGGCAGCGCGTTGAGCCTTGCTGGGAGGATTGAGGAAAAAGAACAGGATGGTCTTGCGGGGGATATCAAGGCGTTCTCTGAGCTGAGCAACGCGGTGCTGGAAGTCTCGAAGCACATCACCACCCTATTCTCATGGTTAATCTCGGATATTGTCACCGCGCACGTTCCAGAGCCTAAGGTGATTACCGAGAGGTTCGAAGACGGTCCAAAGCTATCTGAGTTCGCGCTGCCGTACTTTTTCGATGAAGACGAAGAGGATTGGACAAAGCAGTTCCAACAGAAAGCCGAAAACGCGAAATAGCAAATGTTTCGAGGAAGATTGATAAATGAACAGGCTTGTTACTTACGGTGGCGCCCTCGCTAGCGATATCATTTCAACCGTTATGCCCGGCGCCAGTACGCTTGCCAAATTTGTGGACAGCTACGCTGAGAAAAAGAGAAAAGAAGCTGCAGATATTTTCATCAACGAAGTGTCTCAAGGATACCATGGCAGAATTGATTTCGATGAACACGATCTTGATCCGTTGATCGGAATTGTCCATCGTTTTTGGAAGGCGGTGGAAGATGGCGCGGCTCGTGAAAACCTCAGACTCCTCGCGCAAGTGATTGCCGGTTTGAAGAAAAATAAGGCGCTTGAAGATGTCGATCAGTTTCGGAAGTGGGCGGGTATTTTGGAACAGCTTACGCGCGACGAATTGCTCGTTCTCGGCAAAGCGCTACGAGTTCGGCGAGACATCCTTAATGCCGGCACAGATGTTGCGAACGATTTCTGGCAACGACTGGAATGTTCGTTAGAGGCAGCCCGCTATTCAAAGAGCGAGATTGGCGCTCTCTGCGCTTCCGTGAGCCGGACAGGGCTATTGATCCCATTGAGCGGATTTGGGGCGCTCACTTACATGGACACCCCATGGCTTGAGAATCTCGGGAAGTTGGCAGACCTTGAGAACCTTAGCCAGCGCTGAGTGTTTTTGCCACTCAGCACTGACAAGGCCGCGTTTGGAAGCCGCCTTCCGAGATGGGCCATAAGCAGTCCTCCGGGATGACGCTGCCGAGCGCCAGGGATTGCCCCGATGGCGGCCGTTAAAGGGACCGCGACCGAACCGCGTCGCCTGTGGCCAGCCAGCCTGCGCATTCATTCAAAAGAGGCTCAGCTTTGCGGAATGGCGGAGCGCTCCCCATATGACGTACATGAGCAGCGATGATTATGTGATCGGCAAGCGCATGTGCGAGGACATGACGGCTGAGGCATTCGAGAGCGATTTCCCGAAGGTGACCGGCCGTAGTGTCAAAGTTGTCGGTAGAGAAGACCCGCCCGATGTGATCGCAGTCATTGACGGCGTAGAGACGGGCGTCGAGCTGACCGCGATAATGGCCGCGAGCGCCCAAGATATCGTGCTCGGAATGCACCGACTGGCGAAGCAGAAGCATGAGAAGTATGACCGCCGTGCGCTGTTCAGCGTCCGGCCAATGATCCTGTTAGGCCATCTTACCTGGCCTGCCATCAGCACCAAAGAGCGCGACAACCTGACGATGGATGCTATGCGCCAGGCAATAGCAACCTTTCCTGCGCTATGGGATGTATGGGAAGAAGTCGATGGCATGTATGACCCGTCCGACTTCGACGGGATCGGTTTTTCCGAGATTTGGCTGATGGACGACGGCATGAAGTACACTTCCCGCCGCGATCCACGCGCTCCGGCGGATTTCTTCTGCTTTGCACCCTCTGAGCAAGGCGGGTTCTGGCAGCTTGAGAGAAAACGCCGCCACCCTTACTGGCACCTTTATGCCGGCGACTAGAAGAGCGCACCGAGGTGATATGGGAGATTTGAGAATGCGGCGGTTCACGGACCCGGAGATCGTATTCCATCATGAGGGTGCCGACGGCGGGATGGAACGGACGTTAGAGGCGAATGAGGATGGCACCCTAACGTACGACGAGTCACCCAATTACTATGCGCACCGCGGGGGCGAGAAGGGCAAGGTAGAGAGACCGTCGCCGACCGAAGCAAAGGCGCGATTTCCAGGTTACGATTAGAAAATCGATAGTGCTGTCGCCTACATGAAGGACCGTCGGTCTCGCTAGCAGGGGAACGACAGCTCCGGGTCATTACCTGACATCGACTTAAGTACACTCTCCGGACCTGAAAGTCGCGCTTCGCTGCTCGTATCGGCCTCTGATCGGCTGCGCGGCTTCGCCAATCGCCGATGCACGTGCCGAGCGTGCAGCTCGCCCGCGTCGTTTCCTTCGATCTCTAAGGTCCGCCAAATCTGCACGACCGGATTGACGCCCCCGCTGACATAGATTATATTCCTATTCATCTCGTTCGCGAGGGGCGCTTCTCGAGGGCGCTTGCGAGGCGGAGCGGGATACGGCGTCCTGCGTGACGTGCCTCGCAAGCACGCGCCCGGGAGGTTGAGGGTCACCGTCCGCCGCTACTACGAGCGGCCGCCGCTTCAGAGGCTGGACGGGTCGAGTAGAGGCCGGGGAAAGCCCGCAAGCTCGCTCGGTCCCGGAAGAGCGGTCCTTCAGCCAAAAACCGCCGGGGTGGCGCGCCGCAAGGCGACGCGCGGTTCGCGATCTTCGCCCCTCGCGCGGGCGAAGGCCGGATCGCGACACTACCAACGCCGCGTCTTGCGGCGCGCCACCGCCCCTCACTTTGGGGCGGCTCTTCGGGCAAAGCTCGGGCGCATTGCGCCGCGAGGATGCGGAGGCTTGGCTGTTTGACAGGGTTGATTATATGCAAGTCGTCATGCGCGGGCTTGACCCGCGCATCCATCGCGCGCTTAGCGCGCAACAAAGACGACGATCAAACGAAGGGGATGGATTGCCGGGTCAAGCCCGGCAATGACGCATTGTGATGGCGCGTCGTACGCAGCCTCACCCGACCTTCTTCACGTCCTTGATCTCCGAGAAGGTGATGCCCTCGGCGCGGTCTCTCGTGTAGCCGAGATAGAATTCGTTCTTGGCGAGGTACACCGGATCGCCGTCGACGTCGTCGGCGATCGACGAGCCGTTGTTGGCGATGAAGGTGTCGAGCTTCTTGCGGTCGTCGGACGAGATCCAGCGCGCGAGCTGGAATTCGGAGACTTCGAAATCGACCGGCAGCTGATACTCCGCCTCGAGCCGCGCCTTCAGCACGTCGAGCTGCAGCGGGCCGACCACGCCGACTAGCGCCGGCGCGCCGTCGCGCGGGCGGAACACCTGCACGACGCCCTCCTCCGACATCTGCTGCAGCGCCTCTTTCAGCTTCTTGGCCTTCATCGCATCGCCGAGCCGGACGCGGCGGACGATTTCCGGCGCAAAGCTCGGCACGCCGACGAAGGTCACATCCTCGCCCTCGGTCAGCGTATCGCCGATCCGCAGCGTGCCGTGGTTGGGAATGCCGACGACGTCGCCGGCGAAAGCTTCGTCCGCCACCGAACGGTCCTGCGCGAAGAAGAACTGCGGGCTCGACAGCGGCATCGCCTTGCCGGTGCGAACCAACTTGGCCTTCATGCCGCGGGTCAGCTTGCCCGAGCACAGCCGCGCGAACGCAATCCGGTCGCGGTGGTTCGGATCCATATTGGCTTGGATCTTGAACACGAAGGCGCTCATCTTCGGCTCGTCGGCGGCGATCTTGCGCAAATTGCTTTCCTGCGCGCGGGGCGGCGGCGCGTAGCGGCCGAGCCCCTGCAGCAAATCGCCGACGCCGAAATTGCGCAGCGCCGAGCCGAAATACACCGGCGTCAGGTGGCCTTCGCGGAACGCCTCGAGGTCGAACGGCTTACAGGCCTCGGTGGCGAGCTCGAGCTCCTCCTTGACCGCGGCGACGTCGAGATTGGCGTGACGCTTGCCGAGCTCCTCGATGGTGATCTGCTCGGCCGCGCCGGTCTTGGCGCCGCCGCCTTCGAGCAGGCGGACGCCGCCGTTCAGCACGTCGTAGGTGCCGAGGAAGTCGCGGCCGCGCCCGACCGGCCAGGTCATCGGCGTGGTGTCGAGCGCCAGCGTCTTCTCGATCTCATCGAGCAGATCGAAGGTGTCGCGGCTCTCACGGTCCATCTTATTGATGAAGGTGATGATCGGAATGTCGCGCAGCCGGCAGACCTCGAACAGCTTGCGGGTGCGCGCCTCGATGCCCTTGGCGGCGTCGATCACCATCACGGCGGAATCGACCGCGGTCAGCGTCCGGTAGGTGTCTTCCGAGAAGTCCTCGTGGCCCGGGGTGTCGAGCAGGTTGAACACCAGGCCGTCGAACTCGAAGGTCATCACCGAGGTGACCACCGAGATGCCGCGGTCGCGCTCGATCTTCATCCAGTCCGACCGGGTGTTGCGGCGCTCGCCCTTGGCCTTGACCTGACCGGCCAAATTGATGGCGCCGCCGAACAGCAGCAGCTTTTCGGTCAGCGTGGTCTTGCCGGCGTCAGGATGCGAGATGATCGCAAAAGTGCGCCGCCGCGCCACTTCATGGGCGAGCGAAAACGGGGTCGAGGACGGCGCTTCGGCCGGAACAGCGGTGTCGGACATTCATCAGCCTGTGGCAGGGAAAGCCGGCGCGATCAAGGGCTTCCGGCGGGTCGCAAGCGCCGGCAGTTGCGCGGCGGAACGGCGTCCCTCATATAAGGGATCGAGGACGACCTCAAAATCACCTTTTCGGCCGGGACGACCCGGCCTCCTCAAGACCGCGCATTGCGCCGGCGCGCCATCCCGTTGGATGGCCTCATGAAATTTGCCCGGACGTGCGCAAGGAGGCCGCTATGGCTTGGTTCTATCTGTTCGTCGCCGGTCTGATGGAGATCGGCTGGGCGCTCGGCCTGAAATACACCGAAGGCTTTACCCGCTTGGTTCCGACGGCGCTGACCGTGTCGGCGATGGTCGCCAGCGTCGCACTGCTCGGGCTTGCTCTGAAGACGCTGCCGATCGGCACCGCCTATGCGGTGTGGAGCGGCATCGGCGCGGTCGGCACCGCGGCGCTCGGCATCGCGCTGTTCGGCGATCCGGCCACGGTCGGCCGCCTCGCCTGCATCGGCCTGATTGTCGCCGGCATCGTCGGGCTCAAGCTGGTGGCCTAAGGGCGCGGCTTCTGCTTCATTGCGAGCGAAGCGAAGCAATCCAGCGCCTCGCACGGCGCGATGGATTGCTTCGTCGCTGCGCGCCCCGCGATGACATTGTGTTTAGAACGCCGGCACCAGCCGCGTCGCCCAATACGCCAGCGCTGCGACGATCGCCGAGGCCGGGATCGTGATCACCCAGGCATAGACGATCGAGCTCGCCACGTTCCAGCGCACCGCCGACATTCGCCGCGCCGCGCCGACACCGACGATCGCGCCGGTGATGGTGTGGGTGGTCGACACCGGCACACCGAGGAAGGTCGCCATGAACAGCGTCGCGGCGCCGCCGGTTTCGGCGCAGAAGCCCTGCATCGGCGTCAGCTTGGTGATGCGCAGCCCCATGGTGCGGACGATCCGCCAGCCGCCCATCAGCGTGCCGAGCGCCATCGCCGCCTGGCACGACAGCACCACCCAGAACGGCACCGAGAACTCGCCGCCGAGATAGCCCTGCGAATACAGAAGCACCGCAATGATGCCCATCGTCTTCTGGGCGTCGTTGCCGCCGTGGCCGAGCGAATACAGCGAGGCGGAGGCGAACTGCAGGATGCGGAAGGCGCGGTCCACCGCGAACGGCGTCGACCGCACCGACGCCCACGACACGATCGCCACCAGCACCAGCGCCAAGAGAAAGCCCACCAGCGGCGACAGCACGATCGCCAGCAGCGCCTTGGTCAGGCCGCCCCACACCGCAGCCGACAGTCCGGCCTTGGCAAGGCCGGCGCCGAGCAGGCCGCCGATCAGCGCATGCGACGAGCTCGACGGGATGCCGAGCCCCCAGGTCACCAGGTTCCAGACGATCGCCCCGGTCAACGCGGCGAAGATCACCGAGGCGTCGATCACGCTGGGCTCGATGATGCCGGTGCCGATGGTGTTGGCGACGTGCAGGCCGAACACCATGAAGGCGATGAAATTGAACGAGGCCGCCCAGAACACCGCGTAATGCGGCCGCAGCACGCGGGTGGAGACGATGGTGGCGATCGAATTGGCGGCGTCGTGCAGGCCGTTCAAAAAGTCGAACAGCAGCGCGACGGCGATCAACCCGACCAGGATGGGCAGCCCGAGCGAAGCGTCCACGGCCGGCCCCTGCCCTAGACCTGCTCGATGACGATGGAATTGATCTCGTTGGCGACGTCGTCGAAACGGTCGGCGACCTTCTCGAGGTGGTCGTAAATCTCGGCGCCGACGATGTAATCCATGGTGTTGGCGTTACGATGCTTGAGGAACAGTTCCTTCAGCCCGATGTCGTGGAGATCGTCGACCCGGCCTTCCAGCTTGGTGATCTCCTCGGTCATCGCCGTCAGCATCTGCAGGTTCGGGCCGATCGACTGCATCAGCGGGACGGCGCGGCCGACCAGATTGGCGCTTTCGGCCAACAGCGACCCGATCTCGCGCATCGGCGGCTCGAACTCGCGGACCTCGAACAGGATCACCGCCTTGGCGGTCTGCTGCATCTGGTCGATGGCGTCATCCATCGACGTGATCAGGTTCTTGATGTCGACCCGGTCGAACGGGGTGATGAAGGTCCGGCGCACCGCGGTCAGCACCTCGCGGGTGATGTTGTCGGCCTCGGATTCAAAATGGCTGACGCGCTGGCAGTGCACCAGCGTCTCGTCGCCGCCGCGCAGCATGTCCTGCAGCGCTTGGGCTCCCTGCACGACCGTATGCGTGTGCTGGGCGAACAGGTCGAAGAACCTCTCTTCCTTGGGCAGAAAGGCTCGAAAGTATCGTAGCATCGGGAGCTATCCGGTTGACGTAACGCGGGTTCGTAGGTCGGCCATGGGAGGCCGGAGACGCCCGACCGCGTCACACCGGCGTCATAAAACACTTCAGAGGCTCACAGGCAACCGTCCATTCCGGACCGACGGGACGCGTGAGCCGTGGACCGGTCCCGTCCGCCATCGGACGACACGAGATCGGGGCATTTCGGTGATCGCCGGCTCCCCTCGTCCACAGATTTTGCCCGGCCGCCGGGTTGCCGGCAGATGCCGTCGTCACGGCCCGAGCGCCTCCTGCTCGCGAATCACTTCAACGCGCTGATGTGAAATCGAGGCCCGTGAGGCCGCGTAGCAGTGGTAATCGAGGAATGGACGAGCGTGGCCGAACGGACCATCACGACAAAATATTGAGGATGGCGAAAGCGGCCTCAATCCCTCTTGAACTCAGAAAGTTTGCAATCGATCACGGCACCTTAGCAGAAACTGCTGAGACGAAATTGAAGCTTGTTGCATCGCCTACTAAACGTGGCCTCGTATTGAATTTGTTTACGCTCTGTTAGACTCGGCCGACCTGTCACAACCAAACCGCGGCGCATGTCACCGCAGAACTGGGCGGCCATGATTCAACGCGTTCTTGGCATCATCGCTGGCGTCGATCGCAAGACTCTTCAGAGCTGCCCGGCCTCCGACAAATTATGGGCCACGCATCTGGGCGCATCGCTCTGTCTGTCGTTCGTGGTCGTGCTCGGCGTGTCGTTCCACGCCACCGGCTACATGATCGACAATATATGGACTCGGCTGCTGGTCTCGACGGTGATCGCGCTGACCGTGCTGATGTTCGACCGCGCGCTGTGCCAGTCCGACTGGTTCTATCAGGGCACGCTTTGGAATACCTCTGCGATCCAGTCGCGCGCCGAGGCCAAGCAGACCGCCTGGCGGTTCGTCCGCGTCGGCATCCGGCTGACGCTGTCGTTCGGGCTCGCCTGGGTGATCGCGATGTTCCTGGAACTCGCGATCTTCTCCTCGACCATCAACGAGAAGATCGAAGCCGACCGCGTCGCCGCCAACCAGCCGGTTTACGACAAGATCGCAGCTTTCGAAGCCGGGCTGAACGCCGAAGCCAAGCGCCGGCTCGCCGATATCGAACAGCTCGAGGCGTTGCACCGCGACGCCCTCACCGAGCAGCCGAAGCCGGAGCCGACCACCCAGGCCCGCAACGAGGACATCGAGCAGCAGATCCGCGCGCTGGCGACCCGCGAGGCCGGCATCCGCGCCGACATCGCCGAGATCGACAAGACGATCCAGCGCTACATCGCCGACATGAACGCCGAAGAGTTCGGCCTGAAAGCCACGCCGAACAATTCCGGCCGCCCCGGCGCCGGCCCCCGCTACGAATTCGCCAGAAAGCAGCGCCAGGCTTTCCAGGCACAGCGCGCCGAGCGTGAAGCCGAGATCGCCCAGCTCCACGTCCGCCGCGACGACCTCCGCGCCGCTCAGGCCAAGATCACCGCAGACGCGCTCGGCGCCCGCGAGCAGGAGCGCGGGGCGATCAAGGCGCGCGCCGATGCGCTGCAGCAGCGGATCGATGCGGCCCGCGCCGACCTGAAGCAGTTCGAAGTCGACAAGGCCGCAAGCGTCGCCGACTTCCGCAAGAAGGTGATGGCGGACTCCTATTACCAGGAGAAGAAAGACAAATTCGATCCGCTGACCCGGATCGCCGCGTATCAGGAATTGAAGAACGATCCGCGTGACGGCGCCACCATGACGCTGTTCTCGTGGATGACCCGCTGCTTCATCATCTTCCTGGAAATCGTTCCGGTGGTTGCGAAAATCTTCTTCTCGCCGCCAAGCGTTTACGCTGCGAAGATTCAGGCGCAGGTCGAACGCGCGCGGCAGCGCATCGAGAACAACGAAGACCTCGAGGACGAAGCGCCGAAGCCCGCTCCCGCAGCTGCGGTGGCCGCGGTCGTCCAGCCAGCGGCGCCTGCTGCCGTCGCAACCGTGCAGCCACCGGCGCAACCACCGAAGCCGCAACCGGCGACACCCGAGCCGGTGCGCGCCGAAGAACCGCGCACCGCACCGCAGCGCCCTGCGGAGCGCCCGCGTGGCTTCGAACATGCGTCCTACGATGACGAAGCCGAGTACGAGGAGATGCGCCGCCGCGACGATCGCCGCGCCTATGAATGGCGGCGCTACGGCGGTCGCGACAGCGATGGCGGCTATGACGAGTACGATCCGCGCGAGGTCGAACGCCGGGAGTTCGCTCGCCGCCACGACTACGACCGCTACGACGACCGGCCGCGCCGCGCCACGGCTCGGCGTGCCCAGCCGCAATTCGTCGCGCGGGACTATGCGGTCCGCGACTATGGCGGCCGCGACTTCGTCGAACAGGATTACGAAGCCAGCGACCTCGACGTCCGCAACCTGATCATGCCGCGGCGCGGCTCGGCGCGGCGCGAGGCCTATGCGGTCGAGCCGGCCGCGCGGGTTCGGGTGCCCGTCGATGACCGCGCGATGGCCCGGAGCGCGGCCTCGAGCCGGCCGCCGAACGCAGCCTGCGCTGGCCGGACGGCATCCCGGTCGACGACCTCAACACCCGCGAACTGGTTCGCCAGGTGCTGGCCGATGCCGGCTCCGCCGCCCGCGCCGAACCATTGCGTAGCGAACCGGTGCCGGCCGAGACGCCACGCGTCGAAGCCCTGCGCCCGGTCGAGGCGCCCCGCCCCGAGCCCGTTCCCAGCGAGCCGACCGCGATTGAGCCCGCGACGCCCGTGCCTACCGCAGCCGAGCCCGCTGCCGCAGAGCACGTCGTGGTTGCGATGGCTGAGCCCGCGTCTGCGATGCCGGCAGCAGAGCCGGCCATGACGGTTGCCGAAGCGCCGACCGTGCCGCCGCAGGCGCTGGAGCCGGATGTGCTGCCGAACGTGCTGGCGCACGCGCGACCCGCTCCGGTCGAGCAATCGACACCCGCACCGCAGGCGGCCGTTCTGAGCGACGCCGGGACGGCAAGTGCTGACCATGACGAGGCGATCGGTCCGTTGCCGAAATACAGCGCCGACGTCGAGAAGCTGATGACCGAGGCGGTCGAGCAGTCTCGCCCCCGCAAGAAGGCTGCGCATCCCAAGCGGGAACACCACGCCGAGGGCGAAGCCGAACTGCCGCTGGAGCACACCGCCCGGCCGGAGACGCCGCCGCAGGCGTAGCGCCAGCGGGCTCAGAACCAACCCAACAGAAAACCGCCGCGCGGCTCAGCCACGCGGCGGTTTTTGTTTTCTGACAGCGCTCTTCCGAGTCCCGCGAACAGAAGACCAGCGCCCTATGCGGCGCTTGCTTCCCCCTCTGCCTCGCTTCGCCGTTACAGCGAGCGTTTGAACAGGTGCCCGATCTCGCCGACGACGCCGCGGCGGAAGGTCAGCACGCAGGCGACGAAGATCACGCCCTGGATCACCGTGACCCATTGGCCGAAGCCGGCGAGATATTGCTGCATGGCGATGATCACGAAGGCGCCGACCACGGGGCCGAACACCGTCCCGAGCCCGCCGACCAGCGTCATCAACACGATTTCGCCGGACATCGACCAGTGCACGTCGGTCAGCGAGGCGTTCTGCGCCACGAAAACTTTCAGCGCGCCGGCAAAGCCCGCGAGCGTGCCCGACAGGATGAACGCCAGCAGCTTGTACTGGTCGGTCTTGTAGCCGAGCGAGATCGCCCGCGGCTCGTTCTCGCGGATCGCCTTCAGCACCTCACCGAACGGCGAGTTGATCGCGCGGTAGATGATCAGGAAGCCGAGCAGGAAGCCCGCCAGCACCACGAAATAAAGCGTGGTGGCGTTCGACAGGTCGATGAAGCCAAACAGCTTGCCCTGCGGAATGCCCTGGATGCCGTCTTCGCCATGGGTGAACGGCGCCTGCAGATAGATGAAGTACAACAGCTGCGACAGCGCCAGTGTGATCATCGCAAAATAGATGCCCTGGCGGCGGATCGCGATCAGCCCGGTCAGCACAGCCAGCGCGAACGCTGCCCCGGTGCCGGCGATGATCGCCAGTTCTGGCGGCAGTCCCCACACCTTCAGCGCATGGCCGCTGACGTAGCCGGCGGTGCCGAGAAACATCGCGTGGCCGAACGACAGCAGGCCGCCATAGCCGATCAGCAGATTGAAGGCGCAGGCGAGCAGCGCGAAGCACAGCCCCTGCATCACGAAGAACGGATAGACGCCGGTGAACGGCACCACGACCAGCAGCGCGGTCATGACGCCGAATGCGATCATCTCGTCGCGCACCGGGCGGCGGGTCGTGGTCGGGACGGAATTCTGCGTAATCGTGGTCATGTCAGGTTGCCCGTCCAGTCAGGCCCGAGGGTTTCACCAGCAGCACCAGCACCATCAGCACGAACACCACGGTGTTGGAGGCCTCGGGGTAGAAGTATTTGGTCAAGCCCTCGATCACGCCGAGGGTAAAGCCGGTGATGATCGAGCCCATGATCGAGCCCATGCCGCCGATCACCACCACCGCGAACACCACGATGATCAGATCGGCGCCCATCAGCGGGCGGACCTGGTTGATCGGCGCCGACAGCACGCCGGCGAGTGCCGCCAGCCCGACGCCGAGGCCGTAGGTCAGCGTGATCATCCGCGGCACATTGATGCCGAACGCCCGCACCAGGGTCGGGTTCTCGGTGGCGGCGCGCAGATAGGCGCCGAGCCGTGTGCGCTCGATCAGGAACCAGGTGAGCAGGCACACCACCAGCGAGAACACCACCACCCAGCCGCGATACACCGGCAGGTACATGAAGCCGAGATTGATCGCGCCGCGGAGCTGTTCGGGGATCGCATAAGGCAGGCCGGACGAGCCGAAATAATTCTGGAACACGCCCTGGATGATCAGCGCGACGCCGAAGGTCAGCAGCAGGCCGTACAGGTGATCGAGCCCGGAAAGCCATTGCAGCAGTGTGCGCTCCATCACCATGCCGAACAGGCCGACGATGATCGGCGACAGAATCAGCGCCCACCAATAGTTCAGGCCGAGCAGGTTGAGCAGGAAATACGCGCAGAACGCGCCCATCATGTACAACGCGCCGTGCGCGAAGTTGATGATGTTGAGCATGCCGAAGATCACGGCGAGGCCGAGGCTGAGCAGCGCATAGAACGAGCCGTTGATCAGGCCGACCAGAAGCTGCGCCAACAGAGCGGGGACGTTGATATCCATCTTGCTCTCAGTCTTTCGTGGAGGTCACCGGTCCCGCCGTCAGACGCCGAGATAGGTGTGAAGCTTGTCCATGTTGGCTTCGAGCTCGGAATTGGCGAAGCCGTCGATGATCTTGCCGTGCTCGACCACGTAGTAGCGATCGGCCACCGTGGCGGCGAAGCGGAAGTTCTGCTCGACCAGCAGAATGGTGAAGCCCTGCTTCTTCAACCGCGCGATGGTGTGGCCGATCTGCTGGATGATCACCGGCGCCAGACCTTCGGTCGGCTCGTCCAGCATCAGGAACCGCGCCCCGGTGCGCAGGATGCGGGCGATCGCCAGCATCTGCTGTTCGCCGCCCGAGAGCTTGGTGCCCTGGCTCTTCAGCTGCTCGCGCAGGTTCGGGAACAGTTCGAAGATCTGATCGAGCGACAACCCGCCGGGGCGAACCTGCGGCGGCAGCATCAGGTTTTCGCGGACGTCGAGGCTGGCGAAGATGCCGCGCTCCTCGGGACAGAACGCGATGCCACGGCGGGCGATCTTGTCCGACGACGCCCGACTGATGTCGATGCCGTCGAACGTGATGGTGCCGCTGCGCTTGCCGACGATCCCCATCACCGCCTTCAGCGTGGTGGTCTTGCCGGCGCCGTTGCGGCCGAGAAGCGTCACCACCTCGCCTTCGCGGACGTCGAAATTCATGCCGTGCAGAATGTGGGACTCGCCGTACCACGCCTGCAGATCGCGCACGCTCAGCATCGCTGCGCCGGCAGCCGACGATGCGGGCCGCTCCATAGTGGTCGCCTCAACCATGACCCGCTCCGAGATAGGCTTCCTTGACCCGCTGATCCTGGGTCAGGTCGGTGTAGTTGCCTTCCGCCAGCACCTGGCCGCGGGTCAGCACGGTGATGACGTCCGACAGGTTGGCGACAACGCTCAAATTGTGCTCGACCATCAGGATCGTGTACTTGGCCGAGATCCGCTTGATCAGCGCCGCGATCTTGTCGATGTCCTCGTGCCCCATGCCGGCCATCGGCTCATCGAGCAGCATCATCTCGGGATCGAGCGCCAGCGTGGTGGCGATCTCCAGCGCGCGCTTGCGGCCGTAGGCCATCTCGACCGCAGGCGTGTCGGCGAACTCGCTCAGCCCGACGTCGTCGAGCAGTTCCCGCGCCCGGTGGTTGTACTTGTCGAGCACGCTCTTGGAGCGCCAGAAATCGAACGACGACCCGTGCTGCCGCTGCAGCGCGACCCGCACGTTCTCGAGCGCGGTCAGATGCGGGAACACCGCTGATATCTGGAAGGAGCGCACCAGCCCGAGCCGCGCCACGTCGGCCGGCGCCATCGCGGTGATGTCCTGCCCGTTGTACAGGATCTGCCCGGCGGACGGCCGCAGGAACTTGGTGAGCAGATTGAAGCACGTGGTCTTGCCGGCCCCGTTCGGACCGATCAGTGCATGAATGTGACCACGGCGGACCCGCAGGTTGACGTCCCGCACGGCAAAGAAGCCGGCGAATTCCTTCGTCAATCCGTTGGTTTCGAGGATGATGTCATCGGCCAAGCAACTTCCCCCCATCGAACGCATGCGGTGCCGGCGCAGACGTCCGATGTCTTCTTTTTTGGAGCCGGTGCTCGGAGCGCCGTTGGCGCCCGGCCCGTCTTTCTGGCCCGACTATGCCGCTATTCGCGAGCCTTGTGCAAGATGCAAAGCTGGGCAGCGAAAAAGACGGCCCCCACCACCGCGAGCTATCGGCCGGCGGCCGGCAGATCGACCTTCAGCCATTCGACTGCCAGGCTGACGAAGTCGGCGAAGGTCAATTCCGTAGGGTCGAGTTCGGCATGACGACAAACCTGCGGCAGGGCCGTTTCGAACAACTGATACCTGCGAAACACCTCGGCGCCGCCGGGCAGAGTCCGGCCGGACGCCGTCCGCAACCAGTTCCGGACCGCCGCGATGGCGCGTTTCTGCTCGCCGCCATGAGCCTGGATATCTTGGCCGGCAATGTCGGACATGAACTTCTGGTAGCGATAGCGCTCGGTGTCGAGCACCAGGCACGTCTTCTGCCGCTGCGCCCGTCCGCCGCACCGTTTCACACCTAGGAACATGCCGAGTTCGAGCGGCATGTTGAACCGCGGTAGTTGGGAGTGGCCGTCGAGCTCGGTTCGGGAAAGATCGTGAATTCCGAAACGGCAACGCTCGATGATCGAAAAGATCTTCTCGATCCGCGGCTGGCTGCCGTCATCGATCTCCAGGGCGCATCTTGCGCGAAATCCGCACAGGATGACGGTGAAGACGATCGCGTTGAAGAGAGGCTTGTACTGAGAATCGAACGGGCAGTTGACGAAGACGCTGTCTTCGTAGTCGGCGGGCTGCTTACTTGGCTTTCGCGCCATGCACTTCGCGCACCGCCTTGCGGATGTCCTTCAGGGAGGCGGAACTCGGTCGCTGCTTGGGCTGCAACAGGGTAACCTTCGTCGCCTCCTCGCGCGACCGTGCGGGAGGTACGTACCGAATGAAGCGCCCCGTCTCGGCGTGCCGTTTGCTCGTCATGCGATTAAGAATGCAACATCCCTGGTCAGGTTCAAGCCTTAATCGAACACCTCGGCATAGGCTTCCGGGCGGAAGCCGACCAGCAGCTTGTGGCCGTACTCCAGCACCGGGCGCTTGATCATCGACGGCTGTGCCAGCATTAGCGCGATCGCCTTGGCCTCGGTCAGCCCCTCTTTGTCCGCCTGGGGCAGCTTGCGGAAGGTGGTGCCGGCGCGGTTGAGCAGCGTCTCCCAGCCGGCCTGCTTCGCCCAGCGCTCGAGATGCTCCCGGTCGATGCCCGCGGTCTTGTAGTCGTGGAACGTGTAGCTGATGCCGTAGCCATCGAGCCAGGTCCGCGCCTTCTTCATCGTGTCGCAATTCTTGATGCCATAGAGGGTGGTGGGCACGCGCAGGCTCCGCAAGATTGAAAGCAATCGACTCGCATTCAGGCCGCCCACCCCTCAGCCGTCAAGCGCGATGGCCGCGCTGTGCATGAACCCACGAAAGAAGCTGGGAAGAAAGTCTGACGCTGCGGAACGGCATCTGTCACATCGGTTTCATCCAGCGATCCTAGAGCGGGTGGAATGCGGTTCTCCACGCCGCCCAAACCCGCGAGATGCCTGCGATGTCGACCGAAATCCTCCGCCTCAAGCACAAGCTCGACACGCTGATCACAGAGATCGACGAGGGCAGCCGCGAGCGGCTGGCCGGCTGGGCGGATCAGATCCATCGTCCCGGCTTCGGCCCCAGCGCCGCCAACCTCGCCCACTATCTGGCACTGCGTCACCACGATCTGCGCCCGCTGCAGCACCTGTCTCTTATACCCATCTGACGCTGCCGACGAATTAAGCGGTATAAA
>NZ_QTKI01000428.1:0-3968 GCF_010820945.1 Rhodopseudomonas sp. BR0C11 | reverse complement strand
CCGCAGCGCTGTGCGCGACTGTGATGGTGAATGCGGCCTCGGCGCAGGGTACGCCGGAGGAGCGCCGCGCTTGCAGGCCCGACGTGATGCGGCTGTGCCGCTCGGAAATCCCCGATGTGCCGGCCATCACCGCCTGCCTGATCGCCAAGCGCACCCAGCTCAGCCAGGCCTGCTCGCTGGTGATGTTCCCGAACCGCCACAGCGACGCGACGCATAGCCGGGCGAGCCGTCCGGTCGTGACGCAATAACCACGCGGCGTCAGGCGCGTTGCAGCCAGCGCAGCGCGCCGCGGCCTGCCATCACGCCGGTCGCAAAGCAGGCCGTGAGCAGATAGCCGCCGGTCGGCGCTTCCCAGTCGAGCATCTCACCGGCGGCGAACACGCGGGGCAGTTTGCGCAGCATGTAGTCCGCGTCGATCTCACCGAGCGCAATGCCGCCCGCGGTCGAGATCGCCTTGGCGATCGGCGCGGCGGCAACTAAGCGCACCGGCACGGCGTTGATCAGTGCGGCGAGCTGATCGGCCGGCAGCGTCGCCAGCGCAACGCCCGATGCATGCGCGGCTTCCTGCAGCAGACCGATGCCGGCCGGCGACAGCCCCGCGGCTTTGCGCAAATACGTCGACAGCGACTGCTTGCCCTTCGGCTTCGCTAATCGCACCGCGAGATCAGCTATGCTGAGATCCGGCCGAAGCGCGATCGACAGCTTCGCTTCGCCGTGCGCCAGAATCGCATCGCGCAACACTGCCGAGATCGCATAGATCGCGCCGCCTTCGATGCCGTCGCGGGTGATCACCGCCTCGCCGCGTACGGTGCGCGGTCCGAACGACAGCGCGACGTTCTTCAGCGGCGCGCCCTGATACTTGTCAGCGAACAGCGCCGACCACCGCGCGACGAAGCCGCAATTCGCCGGCCGCAGCGGCGCGATCGCAATGTCCTTGGCGGCGAGCAGATCGCTCCAGCCTCCATCCGAACCGAGCCGCGGCCAGCTGGCGCCGCCGAGCGCCAGCACGGTCGCCCGCGCCGCGATGCCGCGCGGACCGTCCGCTGTGTCGAACGACAGCCGCCCCTCACCGTCCCATCCGGTCCAGCGATGCCTCAGGCGAAGCTGCACGCCCAGCGCATCGAGCCGGCGCAGCCAGGCGCGCAGCAGCGGCGAGGCCTTCATCGCCACCGGAAACACCCGTCCGCTGGAGCCGACGAAGGTCGGCTGCCCGAGATCATCGGCCCAGGCGCGCAGTTGCTCGGGGCCGAACGCCTCGATCGCTGAAGTCAGCCACGCCTGCGCCGCGCCGTAGCGCGACAGGAAGTCAGGCAGTGCTTCGCTGTGCGTGAGATTGAGGCCGCCGCGCCCGGCCAGCAAAAATTTCCGCGCCGGTGCACCCATGCCGTCGAACACGATGACGCGCATGCCGCCAAGCGCGAGCTGCTCGGCCGCCATCAGCCCCGCTGGCCCGGCACCGATCACGGCGGCGTCGATGTCGATGATGTCAGCCACGACGGCTGCCTGCGATGAAAATCATCCGGCGCTTATACACGAACCGGGATCGGCGTAGAGATTCCGGGTTCACGCCTTCGGCGTGCCCCGGAATGACTCGTGGAGAGATAATGCCGTCATTCCGGGGCGCTCGCGTCAGCGAGCGAACCCGGAACCTCGACAAGTTCTGCGACTCTAAGATTCCGGGTTCGCGCCTTCGGCGCGCCCCGGAATGACGACCGCCTTACATCTTGATGCCGAGGCGCGCGGCGGCCTGCGCCACGTACTTCTGCGTCTGCTGGAACGCACCTTCGAGCGCCTGGGCCTTGGAGTCGTCGCTGATCTCGGCGAAGTGCGCGGCGATCGCGTCGGGGGTCCACTCGGACTCCGGCAGGTTGATGCCTTCAGTCTCGACGATCTTGATCTGCGCGAACGAGCCGGCACCGGCGCCGAGCGTGGTGCGGGTCGGCGCGTTCTCGCTGAGCAGGAACAGCACCGCGGGCGTGATCGCCTCCGGCTTCATCAGCTGCAGCGCCTGCGGCGGCAGCAGCTCTTCGGTCATGCGGGTCGCGGCGGTCGGCGACACAGTGTTGACGCGGATGTCGGTCTTGCGGCCTTCCTGCGCCAGCACGTTCATCAGGCCGACGATGCCGGCCTTCGCGGCGCCGTAGTTGGCCTGGCCAAAATTGCCGAACATGCCCGACGACGAGGTGGTCAGCACGATGCGGCCGTAGTTGCGCTCCTTCATGCCATCCCACACCGCCTTGCAGCAGTAGAAGGTGCCGGCGAGATGCACGTCGATCACCTTCTGGAAATCGCTTAGCTCCATCTTGCCGAACGACTTGTCGCGCAGGATGCCGGCGTTGGCGACCAGCAGGTCGACGCTGCCCCACTCCTTGGTCGCCTTGGCGACCATCGCCTGGACCTGTTCGTAGTTCGACACGTCGGCGCCGTCGGCCATCGCAGTTCCGCCGGCCTTCTTGATCTCTTCGACCACGGTCTCGGCGGCGGTCATCGAACCGCCGGTGCCGTCACGCGCGCCGCCGAAATCGTTCACCACCACCTTGGCGCCGAGCGCCGCGAGACCCAGCGCATGCGCGCGGCCGAGACCGTTGCCCGCGCCGGTGACGATGGCGACGCGTCCGTCGAACCTGATAGCCATGTGTGTTGCTTCCCCGGATTATTGTTCGAAGTAGATCAGGCCGAGCCAGTCAGCCACGAGGGCCGAGCGCTTCTCGCCCTCGATTTCGACGTTGACGCTGGTACGCGACAACAATTCGCCCGGCTTGCGCACAGTAGCTTCCGCCAGCATGAAGCGGCCGCGCACGCGCGATCCCGCCTTCACCGGCGAGATGAAGCGCAGCCGGTCGAAGCCGTAGTTGACGCCCATCGTGACGCCCTTGATCCTCGGCATCGCCTCGTAGGAGAACACGCTCAGCATCGACAGTGTCAGGAAGCCGTGAGCGATCGTGGTGCCGAACGGCGTCTCGCGCGCGGCGCGCTCGGGATCGACGTGGATGTACTGCCAATCCTCGGTGCAATCGGCGAACTGATCGATCCGCTTCTGATCGAGCACATGCCATTCCGACACGCCGATCTCGGTGCCGACGAGCTTGATATAGGCGTCGAGTTCCAGTTCAGTGCTCATTCCAACCTCGTTGTTCCGCGCTGCACATTCCACATCGCGAAACCCGCGCCAAGCGAAATCTTCGCTTGCCGCGGGTGCGTGAAAATTCCGCATTACGGGAGCAGCGCGACCCGGCCGATCGCCTTGCGGTCGATCAGCAAACGCATCGCCGGAGCCCATTCCGACAGCGGCAAGCGATGCGACACGTTGGGCCGAAGCAGGCCCTTGGCAGCAAGCTCGAGCAGCTTGGCGGTGCGCTGCTCGCCGCGCGCCGGATCGCGCCGGACCGCCTCACCGGCACGGACGCCGATCACGCTCGCGCCCTTCATCAGGATCAGATTGGTGCGCGCGAGCCCAATGCCGCCGGTAAAGCCGACCACCAGCAGCCGCGCACCCCAATTGATACAGCGCACGCTGTCTTCGAAGATCTGGCCGCCGACCGGATCGAACACCACGTCGGCACCGCGGCCCTCGGTGATGCGCTTCACCGCATCCTTGAACGGTTCGGCGCCGTAGAGGATGCCGTGGTCGGCGCCGCGCTGCCGCGCCACGGCGAGCTTCTCTTCGCTCGACGCCGCCGCGATCACGGTGGCGCCGAGATACTTGCCGACCTCGACCGCCGCGAGCCCGACGCCGCCGCCGGAGCCATGCACCAGCAGAACTTCGCCGGGCTGCAGCTGGCCACGTTCGACCAGCCCGTGCCAAGCGGTGCCGTGGCCGGCCAGATAGGTCGCAGCTTCGGCGAAATCGAAATTCGCCGGCGCCGGCGTGAGCTGCGAGGCCGCAGCCACCACCTCTTCGGCATAGGCACCGAACCGCAACTTGACGATCACCCGATCGCCGAGCCTCACGTTTGCAACATCAGCAC
>NZ_QTKI01000427.1:0-3972 GCF_010820945.1 Rhodopseudomonas sp. BR0C11 | reverse complement strand
ATGTGTTGCGCGGCTTCGGCGTCGCCTGCTGCGACCAGCTTCCGGTGGTGGCCTTTGCGGTCCCGGCGGGGTCGGAGAAATACGTCACCACAGCTTATTCGTTCCGGCTGCTGACCGGCTTCGGGCCGAGCCGCGATTTCCGCTCCGATCTCGCCGGCGCCACGAGCCCAATCACCGTCATGGTCGGCGCGGCTGATGAACTGATGCGCCCCGAGAACTATCAGTCCACGATGGGAGACCGCGTCAGCGTCAAGTTGCTGCCGGGCGTCGATCACATGGGCATCGTCGCCGATCCATCGGCGTTGTCGCGCATCGTCGATGTGGTTGTCGGCGCCGGAGCCGGCTCATGAGCAGTATCGACGCCAAGCAGGCCGCCGAGGCGCTGTCGGATATCGAGGTGATCGTTCGGCGGGTGCGCCGGTCGCGGATCTACCAGCTGACCAGCCTGATCCTGATGCAATGGGGCGCGCTGGTGCTCGCCGGCTATCTCGCTTCCTATCTGTGGCCGCGTTCCGCCGGCTGGCTTTGGGGCGCGGTCAACGTTATCGGCGTCTGCGGCACCTTTGCGATCGGCATGTTCGTGCGCCGGCGCAGCGGCGTTGGCTTCGACGTCCGGATTCCGCTCGCGCTCTTGCTGTTTTTCGCGTTCGGCTATCTCAACTGCTTTCTCGGCCATTTCGGCCCGCGCGAACTCGGCGTGTTCTGGCCGATCTATTTCATGATGGTGTACAGCATCGCCGGTCTGTGGGTCGGCCGTGCCTTCGTGGTGATCGGGGTCGCCATCATCGCGCTGACGCTGATCGGCTATGTCTTCAGCGGCGATTGGTTCGACTTGTGGATGGCGATGGTCAATGGCGGCGGGCTGGTGCTCGGCGGATTGTGGATGCGCCGGGACTGATCATGGCCGAACTCGACGACATCATTCACCAGCCGCTGCGGCTGAAGATCATGGCGGCGCTGAACGCGCTGCCGGAGTGCCACGGGCTCGAATTCGTCCGCCTGAAGAAGCTGACAGGGGCGACCGATGGCAATCTCGGGGCGCATATCGAGACGCTGGCGCGGGCCGGTTATGTCGCGGTCGACAAGGCGTTCGTCGGCAAGAAGCCGCAGACCACGGTGACGGTGACCCCGGCCGGCCGTGCTGCCTTCGCCCGCCATGTCGCGGGCTTACGCGAAATCATCGCCGGCAGCGCGCCGGAGTAGCGATCCTGTCCCATACGTCGCTGCGGGCCTATCGGGCCGCCCGGCGGATCCGGCGGCGGTCTGAAGAAGCTGTGATAGCCGCACCGGCCATTGTTGCGGCAGCGGGCTGCCGTGTTACACCCTGCGCCAAACGGGCAATGGTGCGAGCTTCCCTTCATGAACATCCTTCTCCTCGGCTCGGGCGGGCGCGAACATGCGTTGGCCTGGAAGATCGCGGCCTCGCCGCTGGTCACCAAGCTGTGGTGCGCGCCGGGCAATGCCGGGATCGCCCGCGAGGCGACCTGCGTGGCGCTGGACGTCGGCAACCACCAGGCCGTGGTCGAGTTCTGCAAGGCCAATCGGGTCGACTTCGTGGTGGTCGGGCCGGAAGCGCCGCTCGCCGCCGGGATCGTCGACGATCTGGCCGCAGCCGGCATCAAGGCGTTCGGACCGAGCCGGAAGGCATCGCAGCTCGAAAGCTCCAAGGGCTTCACCAAGGATATGTGCAAGGCGCACAACATTCCGACCGCCGCCTATGAGCGGTTCGGCGATCCGAACGAGGCCAAGGCCTATATCCGCGCCCAGGGCGCGCCGATCGTGATCAAGGCCGACGGTCTTGCCGCCGGCAAGGGCGTTGTGGTGGCGAGCACGCTGGGCGAGGCGGAGGCCGCGATCGACATGATGTTCGGCGGCGGCCTCGGCAATGCCGGCGTCGAAGTGGTGGTCGAGGATTTCCTGGTCGGCGAGGAGGCGTCGTTCTTCGTGCTGTGCGACGGCGAGCACGCGCTGCCGCTGGCCACCGCGCAGGACCACAAGCGCGCCTATGACGGCGACAAGGGACCGAACACCGGCGGCATGGGGGCGTATTCGCCGGCGCCGGTGATGACCGATGCGATCTGTCAGCAGGCGATGCAGCAGATCATCTATCCGACGCTGAAGGCCATGAAGGCGATGGGGTCGCCGTTCAAGGGCGTGCTGTTCGCCGGGCTGATGATCACCGAGGATGGTCCGCAGCTGATCGAATACAACGTCCGGTTCGGCGATCCGGAATGCCAGGTGCTGATGATCCGGATGAAGGACGATATCGTGCCGGCGCTGCTCGCCTGCGCGGACGGCCAGCTCTCGCATATCAGCCTGCGCTGGCACGAAGAGCCGGCGCTGACCGTGGTGATGGCAGCCAAGGGCTATCCGGGCCACTACGAAAAGGGCACCCGCATCGCCGGGCTCGACCGCGCCGAGACGATTCCGGGCGTGCAGATCTTCCACGCCGGCACGGTGGCGTCGGGCGACTGGGTCCTCGCCAATGGCGGCCGGGTGCTTGCCGTGACCGCGTCGGCCAAGACCGTCGCCGAAGCCCAGCGCCGCGCCTACGAGGCGATCGGCGTGATCAACTGGCCCGAAGGCTTCTGCCGCCGCGATATCGGCTGGCAGGCAGTGGCGCGGGAACGACGAGGGAAGTAGCTCGTTTTTGTATGGGTGAATAGCATCCTGCTCGGTGCGCCCCCTCTCCCGCTTGCGGGAGAGGGCTGGGGTGAGGGCGACGCGGGCACAGAGGCCACGTAGTTCGGAGACTCAGCTTCCCCCACCCGGATCGCTGACGCGATCCGACCTCCCCCGCAAGCGGGAGAGGTTGCGCCGACCGCGTTGCTTCGCTGTGCCAAATCACCAAAGGAGAAGTCGCCGATGCCCGATCTCGCCGACTTGTTTCCGGGCTTCGGCTCGGAATGGATCAACACTTCGTCGGGCCGGATCTTCGCGCGCGTCGGCGGTGACGGGCCGCCGCTGTTGTTGCTGCACGGCTTTCCGCAGACTCATGTGATGTGGCACCGCGTCGCGCCGAAGCTGGCCGAGCGCTTCAAGGTGATCGTCGCCGATTTGCCGGGCTACGGCTGGTCCGATATGCCGGAGAGCGACGATCAGCACACGCCCTACACCAAGCGGGCGATGGCCAAGCAGCTGATCGAGGCAATGGAGCAGCTCGGCCACGTGCATTTCGCACTCGCCGGACACGATCGCGGTGCCCGCGTCAGCTATCGGATGGCGCTGGATTCGCCGGGCCGGCTGTCGAAGCTCGCGGTGCTCGATATCCTGCCGACCTACGAATACTGGCAGCGGATGAACCGCGCCTATGCGCTGAAAATCTATCACTGGAGCTTCCTGGCGCAGCCGGCGCCGCTGCCAGAAAACCTGCTCGGTGGCGATCCCGATTTCTACGTGAAGGCCAAGCTGGCGAGCTGGACGCGGGCCGGTGATCTCTCCGCGTTCGATCCGCAGGCGATCGAGCACTACCGCATCGCGTTTGCCGACCCGATGCGGCGGCACGTGATGTGCGAAGACTACCGCGCCGGTGCCTATGCGGATTTCGAGCACGACAAGGCCGATGTCGAAGCCGGCAACAAGATCCCGGTGCCGATGCTGGCGCTGTGGGGCGCTTCCGGCATCGCGCAGTCGGCCGCGACGCCGCTCGATGTCTGGAGAAAATGGGCGTCCGACGTGCAGGGCGCGCCGATCGAATCCGGGCATTTCCTGCCCGAGGAAGCGCCGGACCAGACCGCCGAGGCACTGATGACGTTCTTCAGCGCCGCGCCCTGAAGAACTCCCGCAGCATCGTCGCGGCTTCGCGCTCGCCAACGGCGGAATACACTTCCGGCGCGTGATGGCAGGTCGGCTGGCCGTAGAACCGCACGCCGGACTCCACCGCGCCGCCCTTCGGATCGAATGCGCCGAAATACAGCCGCCGAATCCGGGCGAACGAGATTGCACCGGCGCACATCGTGCACGGCTCCAGCG
>NZ_QTKI01000426.1:0-3984 GCF_010820945.1 Rhodopseudomonas sp. BR0C11 | reverse complement strand
GCGGGGAAGGGCCTCGTATCAGCTCGACGGCATCCCGTAGGCGTAGATGCGGCCCTTCGAATACACCGACTCGGCGACGCGGCGGCTGTGATTGCCCGACACCACGATCGGATTGCCGTTGGCATCGATGCCGCTGACGACGCCGACGTGGCCGCCGCGCTTGCCGCGCGACATCACCGCGATCGCGCCGACCTGCGGACCGGAGATGCGCTGGCCGTAGCGCGCGAACGAGCTCGCCATGTCCGAACCGGTGCCCTGATGGCCGGTGCGCTCAAGCACCATGTTCATGAACCGCGCACACCACAGCGCGCGTCGGCCGGTCGGATTGCCGCTGCCGATGTAGCTGCGCGCAGCTTCCACCAGGCTCGAGCCGGTACCGCCGCCATTCCACGACTGCGTTTGGAAGTCCTGCTGCTGGGCGGCGAGGCGCTGACGACGACTGGTGCGCTTCTGCGTCGCGGGCTGCAGCTGCGGCTGCGCCATCGCGGCCGAGACGTCCATGGCCGGATCGTTAGCGGGGAAACCGAAAGCCGACGGCGCGACCTCCGCCTGCTGCTGCGCGATGCGGCCGTGACGGCGCCACGCGTGCGAGCGACGATGATGGTGCGCGTGACGAGACGCGGAGTGATGCGAATAGCTGGACGCGTGAGCGTGGTGACGATGCAGCGGCTTGGCCGATGCGGGAGCAGCGATCGCCGCGAGCGCCACGAACGACAGGGCGGCAGCGACGAAGCGGAACAATCCAAACGCAGAAAACACAACCATACAGACTCTCTCTCCGGAACTCCTCGAGACGCGCCGACCCGCACGGGCCGACATCGGGGTCGACGCGTTAATCGATTAGGGATGGCGAGAGGATGGCTTTGAGAAAGCGAGAGTCAGATTTTAGGGGAAATTTCGAGGAAATTTCATGATACGCAACATTTTTACACGTATCGCGTGCGGTGAACTGATCACCGCACGTATTAACGACTTATTAAGTACGACTAAGGTGCCACGTAGTCGGCGGCCTGCAGCGGCGGTTTTTTCTGCGCGCGGCTGAGCAAAAACACCCCCTGCTCACCGAACATATTCCAGAACCACCATGGCGCGTTCAGCCGCAGCGGCCGACCGTAGCGGTCGAGCGCCACCGCGCGCTCCATCTTGACGCCGATCTCATCGCACAGCCCGATGAAGTCTTTGATGGTACAGAAGTGAATGTTCGGCGTGTCGTACCAGGTCGCCGGCAGGTTCTCGGTGCGCGGCATCTGACCATGGATCAGCAGCTGCAGCCGCATGTTGATGTAGCCGAAGTTCGGAAACGACACGATCGCGCGGCGGCCGATCCGAAGTAGATTCTCCAGCACCTCTTTCGGCTGCCGCGTCGCCTGCAGCGTCTGCGACAGGATCACGTAGTCGAACGCATCGTCGACGTAGTGATCGAGGTCGGTATCTGCGTCGCCCTGCACCACCGCAAGACCGCGCGCGACGCAGCGATTGACGCCCTCGCGCGACAGCTCGATGCCGCGGCAATCGACGCCGCGGGATTCGAGGAGCTGCATCAGATCGCCTTCGCCGCAGCCGACGTCGAGCACCTTCGAGCCGGTCTCGACCATATCGGCGACCAGCAGATGGTCGGCGCGATGCACGCGCAGTTGCGGACGCGCGTGATCTTCCAGCGGCAAGCCTTCCTGCACCGACATGATCAGTGCTCCGCCTTGCCGAGGCCGCGCGCAGTGCCGGCCGATTGCAGGAAAGCGCGCGCGATATCGATGAACTCCGGCTCGTCGAGCAGGAACGCGTCGTGCCCCTTGTCGGTGACGATCTCGGCGAACGAAACCCGCGCGCCGCCGGCGTTCAGAGCATGCACGATGGCGCGCGATTCCGAGGTCGGAAACAGCCAGTCCGAGGTGAACGACACTACGCAGAACCGCGTCTGCGTGCCGCGAAACGCGGCAGCCAGCACGCCGTCATGGTCGGCCGCGATATCGAAGTAATCCATCGCACGGGTCAGATACAGATACGAGTTGGCGTCGAACCGCTCGACGAACGACGAGCCTTGATAGCGCAAGTAACTCTCGACCTGGAAATCGGCGTCGAACGAAAACGTCGGCAGATCACGATCCTGCATCTTGCGGCCGAACTTGCGATGCAGCGCCGCGTCCGACAGGTAGGTGATGTGCGCGGCCATCCGCGCCACCGCGAGGCCGCGATGCGGGAAGCATCCGTGCTCGAAGTAGCGGCCGTGCTGCCAATCCGGATCGGCCATCACCGCCTGGCGGCCGAGTTCGTGGAAGGCGATGTTCTGTGCTGAGTGCCGGGTCGCGCAGGCGATCGCCAGCGCCGAGAACACTCGCTCGGGGAACGCCACCGACCATTGCAGCACCTGCAGGCCGCCCATCGGGCCGCCGACGACGAAGAACAGTTTGTCGAGGCCGAGCCGATCGATCAGCATCGCCTGGGCGCGCACCATGTCGGGAATGGTGATGACCGGGAAATCGAGCCCCCAGGCCTTGCCGGTGGCGGGGTTGGTGGAGGCGGGGCCGGTCGAGCCCATGCAACCGCCGATCACGTTCGAGCAGATCACGAAATAGCGGTCGGTATCGATCGGCTTGCCGGGACCGACCAGGGTCAGCCAGCCACCGGGCTTGCCGGTAATCGGATGCACGTTGGCGATGTGCTGGTCCATCGTCAGGGCGTGGCAGACCAGGATGGCGTTGCTCTTGTCCGCGTTCAGCGTGCCGTAGGTCTGGTAGGCGATCTGGAACGGGCTGAGCTCGATGCCGCAATCCAGCGGCAGCGGCTGGTCGGCCCCGAACTGTGCGATGAGCGAATGCGGGTGATCGACCTCCTGGGTCCGCTCGCCGGCGGCGATCTTCTGCCCCTTCATCGAATGGATATTCATCATACGCCTGCCAACGGCCTCGACATCCCGGGGACGCCCCGGTTCGACCTCAGATAAGAACGGCAGGGCAAATAAAAAACCCGGCCTGAACATTGGTTCGGCCGGGATCGGAACTGTCCCCGGCCTGTTTAGCGAGTTGTTTAACGTGGCTGCAAGCCGGCCGGCTCAAATGACCACGAGTTCTGGCCCGGACGATAATTGCAAAGCCGAAAGCCGTCAACACGACGGCCGCGCAGCCTGGCCCGGAAAGCGTCAATGTTTCCTTTGCCTTCGCTGCCCCCGTTTCTTAAGCAGAAGGACGCACCGCGGCACCGCCGCGACTGCCGATCCCCGTTTCTGTCCGAGGTTCTGAAGCAATGACCAAGCCGCCCTCGCCGCCGTCGCTCGCCGACCTGCGCCAGGAGATCGACAGCATCGACGAGCAGGTGCACCAACTGCTGATGCAGCGCGGCGAGATCATCGACCGGCTGATCGCGGTGAAGCAGACCCAGGAGGTCGGCTCGGCATTCCGCCCGGCGCGCGAGGCCGACATGATGCGGCGCCTGGTGCAGCGCCACCACGGCATCCTGCCGCTCGACACCGTCGAGAGCATCTGGCGGGTCATCATCGCGACTTTCACCTATGTGCAGGCGCCGTTCTCGGTGCACGCCGACCAGTCGCTCGGCGAGTCGGCGATGCGGGATTCCGCCCGCTTCCATTTCGGGTTCACGGTGCCGTACGTGGCGCACTTCTCGGCGTCGGCGGCGGTCGAGGCGGTGGCGAAGTCGAAGGGCGACCTGGCGCTGGTGTCGGCGACCTCGGGCAACAATCCGTGGTGGCTGGCGCTGGAAACCGACGGCGCGCCGAAGATCATCGCCCGGCTGCCCTTCATCGAGCGCGCCGACCACCCGGCCGCGCTGCCGGTCTTCGTGGTGTCCCGGGTCGCCGACAGCGCCATGGTCACCGAGGTCGAGACCTGGAGCATCCGGGTTTCGGGCTGGAGCGCCGATACAGCCCGGGCACTGTCACCGCTGGCCGACGTTGTGGCGGTGCCGGATACCGCTTTTGCCGGCGCCGCCCCGCCGGTGTCCATCCCGGCCCCCGGCGGCCCCGCACAGAAC
>NZ_QTKI01000425.1:0-3984 GCF_010820945.1 Rhodopseudomonas sp. BR0C11 | reverse complement strand
CACATGGACCAGACCAAGGTGCAGAACGGCACGCTGGTGCGCGTGATGTCGTGGTACGACAACGAGTGGGGCTTCTCCAACCGCATGGCCGACACCGCCGTCGCGATGGGCAAGCTGATCTAATCGACCAAGTCTCGATCTAATCGACTAAGCCGTTCAGCGGCGAAGTCGACGACGACACGGCGCCTCATGGACCAAGCTCGGGTTATCACCCGCTTCTGCCATGAGGCGCCGCATTCGACGCGCCGAAGCTGTTCTTCGTGCGCCCATCATCCTCCCTCATCCTGAGGAGCCGAGCGCAGCGAGGCGTCTCGAAGGATGACACCCAAGGCACCGGGTTCATCATGACAAAGACATTCCGCACCCTCGACGACGTCGATGTGAAGGGCAAGCGCGTGCTGCTGCGCGTCGATCTCAACGTGCCGATGGACGCCGGCAAGGTGACCGACAGCACCCGGCTCGAGCGCGTGATGCCGACCATCACCGAGCTGTCGAGCAAGGGCGCCAAGGTGATCCTGCTGGCGCATTTCGGCCGCCCGAAGGGCCGCGACGACAAGAACTCGCTCAGGCCGGTCGCCGCCGCGCTGGCCGACGTCATCAAGAAGCCGGTCGGCTTCGCTGATGACTGCATCGGCGAGCCCGCCGCCAAGGCGATCGCCGCGATGAACGACGGCGACATCCTGTGCCTGGAAAACACCCGCTTCCATCCCGAGGAAGAGAAGAACGATCCGGCGTTCGTCGACAAGCTCGCCGAGCTCGGCGACATCTGGGTCAACGACGCGTTCTCTGCCGCGCACCGCGCCCACGCCACCACTGAAGGCCTCGGCCACAAGCTGCCGGCCTATGCGGGCCGCACCATGCAGGCCGAGCTGGTGGCACTGAACAAGGCGCTGGAAGCGCCGGTGAAGCCGGTGATCGCCATCGTCGGCGGCGCCAAGGTGTCGACCAAGATCGACCTGCTCGAAAACCTCGTCACCAAGGTGCAGGCGCTGGTGATCGGCGGCGGCATGGCCAACACCTTCCTGCACGCCCAGGGCGTCAAGGTCGGCAAGTCGCTGTGCGAGAAGGACCTGGCCCCGACCGCGCTGCGCATCCTCGATAAGGCCGAAGCCGCCAACTGCGCCATCATCCTCCCGGTCGACGCCACCGTGGCCTATCACTTCGAGGCCAACGCGCCGTCGTTCGCCTACGGCCTCGACGCGATCCCGCCGGACAGCATGATCCTCGACGTCGGCCCGCGTTCGATCGAGCGCATCCACGCCGCGATCGACGACGCCGCCACCCTGGTGTGGAACGGCCCGGTCGGCGCGTTCGAGTTGACGCCGTTCGACAAGGGCACCGTCGAAGCTGCCAAGCATGCCGCCAAGCGCACCAAGGCCGGCAAGCTGGTGTCGGTGGCGGGCGGCGGCGACACCGTCGCGGCGCTCAACCACGCCGGCGTCGCCGACGACTTCACCTACATCTCGACAGCCGGCGGCGCCTTCCTGGAATGGATGGAAGGCAAGCCGCTGCCGGGCGTGGAAGTGCTCCGGGTCAAGTAGGCCCAGCTCAGCCCACTCGGTCTCGAAGAACGCCCAGGTTGTAGATACAGCGTTTCGCACCTACACTCCGAGCAGGATTGTGGTGCGGATCGCACGGCCAAGTTCTGCAGAGGTCATCACGGTGGGCACCAGTGACGATCGTGATGCTGAAGAGCGGGCTCGTGAGGCTGCGCGGCAGCTCCGAGCCGAGATGACGGCGCCTGGGCTGCGGCCGACCGATCCGCCGCTCCCTGACTTGAATGATCCAGAGATCAAGGCAGAAATTCGCCGGGCGTGTGCGGCCATCAACGCGAGTGCAGAAGACCAAGAGCTCCTTGAGCAGCTCGCCGTTATGCTGATCGAAGTCTGGGGCGACGACGGGAAGTGACACGCCCGTCCTTACCGCATTCTCTCTCGTCATCGCCCGCGAAGGCGGGCGATCCAGTATGGCAGTGAAAGGCGGATCGAACACGAGCGCTCTGGAATACTGGTTCCCCCGCCTTCGCGGGGGATGACGCTAGCCGCCTCTCCACCGGCGACATGGCCGCGGTCAATCGCGCCCTCGCCATCTTCCTCGGCATTGTCTAAGACCCTGTCCGAACGGCTTCCCAAACCAACAAGAACAGCCAAAGGAGAGACGCGATGAACCTCGCTGACTTGAACCAGATCGCTCGCGCCATGGTCGCGCCCGGCAAGGGCATTCTCGCTGCCGACGAGTCGTCGGGGACGATCAAGAAGCGGTTCGACGTGATCGGGGTGGAGTCGACCGAGACCAACCGCCGCGATTATCGCGAGATGCTGTTCCGCTCCAAGGAAGCGATGAGCGACTACGTCTCCGGCGTGATCCTGTACGACGAGACGATCTGGCAGAACGCCGCCGACGGCACTCCGCTGGTGAAGCTGATCGAGCAGGCCGGCAGCATCCCCGGCATCAAGGTCGACGAGGGCACCCAACCGCTGCCGAACTGCCCGGGCGAGACCATCACGGTCGGCCTCGACAAGCTCGCCGAACGGCTCGCCAAGTACTACAAGCAGGGCGCCCGCTTCGCGAAGTGGCGCGCCGTGATCGACATCGACACCGCCCGCGGCGTACCGACCCACACCGCGATCATGACCAACGCCCATGCGCTGGCGCGCTACGCGGCGCTGTGCCAGCAGGCCCAGATCGTGCCGATCGTCGAGCCCGAGGTACTGATGGACGGCGCCCACGACATCGACACCTGCTACAACGTCACCGAATGGGTGCTGAAGGAGACCTTCCAGCAACTCTACTTCCAGGGCGTGGCCCTCGAAGGCATGATCCTGAAGCCGAACATGGCGGTCCCCGGCAAGAAATCGGCTAAGAAGGCATCGGTGCAGGAAGTCGCCGAGAAGACCGTGAAGCTGCTGAAGGCCTGCGTGCCGTCGGCGGTTCCGGGCATCGCCTTCCTGTCCGGCGGCCAGTCGGACGAAGAAGCGACGGCCCACCTCGATGCCATGAACAAGATCGGCGGCCTGCCCTGGGGCCTCACCTTCTCGTACGGCCGTGCCCTGCAGGCCGCGCCGCAGAAGGCGTGGTCGGGCAAGACCGAAAACGTCGCGGCCGGTCAGGCCGCGTTCACGCACCGGGCCCGGATGAATTCGCTCGCCGCCAAGGGCGAGTGGAGCGCCGAGCTCGAAACCAAGAAGGCCGCCTGAGCCGTATGAACGCCAAGCCTGCTCCATCGCGTCCGGCGCCGCGCCTGTATCTGGCGACGCCGGTGACTGCCGATCCCGCCGCCCCGGTCGCGGCCCTGCCGAAGCTGCTCGCCGCCGCCGATATCGCGGCGGTGCTGCTGCGGCTGGAGCCGTCCGATCCACGGACCCTGACGTCGCGGATCAAGGCGGTGGCGCCGGTGGTGCAGGCTGGCGGTGCGGCGCTCCTGGTCGACGGCCACGCCGACCTGGTGGCGCGCGGCGGCGCCGATGGAGCGCATCTGTCCGGCCTCAAGGATATGCAGGAATGGCTGCCGCAATTGCAGCCATCCCGGATTGCCGGCGTCGGCAGGCTGGAAACCCGCCATGATTCGATGATCGCAGGTGAAGCCGGCGCCGATTACGTGCTGTTCGGCGAGCCCGGCGCCGACGGCACCCGGCCGTCGGCCGAGGCGATTGCCGAGCGTTTGGACTGGTGGGCCGAGCTGTTCGAGCCGCCCTGCGTCGGCTATGCGACCAGCCGCGACGAAGTCCATCAATTCGCCACAGCAGGTGCCGATTTCGTGCTGGTGGGCGACTTCATCTGGAGCGCCGACGATCCCACGGCCGCGCTGGCGGACGCCGGCGAAGCGCTGCGCCAAGGCTTCGCTGCCGCCCCCCGGCAATAACACATTGGATTCCAAGATGAAGGCGCTGCGCGCGTTCGCGATTGTTGCGGCTTCGTTGCTGCTTGCCACCGGCGCAGCGGCGCAAGTCTCGCTGTCGCCGCCGTCCGGCCCCAACCCGTTCC
>NZ_QTKI01000424.1:0-4002 GCF_010820945.1 Rhodopseudomonas sp. BR0C11 | reverse complement strand
CGCCCTATGCCGGCCACATCATCTTTCGCGACGAGGATGTCACCCGGCTGTCGGCGCAGCAGATCGCCGGTCGCGGCATCGCCCGCACCTTCCAGAACATCGAGCTGTTCGAGAGTGCGTCGACGCTCGACAATCTGCTGGTCGGCCGTCATCGTCATTCCACCACCTCGACTTGGCAGGACATCCTGCGGCTGAAGAAGGTTCGCGATGAGGAGATAGCGCATCGGCGGGCCGCCGAGGAGGTGATGGACGTGCTACGCCTGCAGCGCTATCGCGACACCCCGATCGGCAGCCTGCCTTACGGCGTCCGCAAGGTGATCGAGGTCGCCCGCGCGCTGTGCGTCGGGCCGAAGCTGCTGCTGCTCGATGAGCCGTCGTCCGGGCTCAACGTCGAGGAGACCAACGCGATGGCGGAGTGGATCCTCGAGATCAACAGCCGGCTCGGCATCACCGTGCTGATGGTCGAGCACGACATGTCGCTGGTCAGCCGCGTCTCCGACCGCGTGCTGGCGCTGAACTACGGGCGGATGATGGCGCTCGGCACCTCTGACGAGGTGCAGAACCATCCCGACGTCGTCGCCGCCTATCTGGGAGCCTGATCGATGAGCGCCCAGCCGATCCTCCGCCTTGCCAATATCGAAAGCTGCTACGGCCCGATCACCGCGATCCGCGGCATCACCCTCGATCTGATGCGCGGCCAGATCGTCACCGTGCTCGGCGCCAACGGCGCCGGCAAGACCAGCATCCTGAAGACGATCTCGGGCGTGCTCGATCCGCTGAAAGGCACGGTGGAGTTCGAAGGCCGCAAGATCCAGTCGACGGAACCGGACAAGGTGGTTCGGCTCGGCATTAGCCACGTGCCGGAGGGGCGCGAGATCTTCCCGTTCCTCAGCGTCCGCGACAACCTGAAGATGGGCGCCTACATCCGCACCGATCAGCACGAGGTTGCCGCCGACATCGAGAAGGCGTTCAACTATTTCCCGGTGCTGCGCGAGCGCCAGGACCAGCTCGCGGGGCAGCTTTCCGGCGGCCAGCAGCAGATGCTGGCGATCAGCCGCGCGCTGATGGCACGGCCCAAGGTCCTGCTGCTCGACGAGCCGTCGCTCGGTCTGTCGCCGCTGTTGGTGAAGGAGATCTTCGCGATCATCCGGCGACTCAATGCCGAGGAGGGCGTCTCGATCCTGCTGGTCGAGCAGAATGCGCGGATGGCGCTGGAGACCGCACACTACGGCTATGTGCTCGAGGTCGGCCGGGTGGTGAAGCACGACACCTGCGCCAACCTGATGCAATCGGATCAGATCCGGGAATTCTATCTCGGCCACGGACAGGGCGGACATGGCAAGCGGCACTGACACGACCACGCTGGCGGGCCGGGTCATCGCGGCGCTGCGCCAGCACGGCGATGCCCCGGTGCTGCGCTGGAAGCGCTACGGGCTATGGCAGCCGATCGGCGGCCGTCAGTTCGCGGACCGGATCGAGGCGATCGCCGCCGGCCTGCGCGCTCAAGGCGTCGGCTCCGGTTCGGTCGGCGCGGTGATCGGCGACAATTGTTACGAGTGGGTGCTGGCCGATCTTGCGATCGGCGCGGCCGGCGGTGTCTCAGCCGGGCTCGATCCGCATGGCGACGCCGATGACCTCGCGCGCGTGCTTGGCGACTGCAAGGCCAGCGTGTTGTTCGTGGCCGGCGACGACCAACTGCACAAAGCGCTCCGTGTCCGCGAACGCTGCCCGTCGCTCCGGCGCGTCGTCACGATGCATCAGCAGTGGGACGACGGCGCCGGTGATCCTTGCGTGATTCCGTTGTCGGCGCTCGAAGCGGCGGGACGGGACGGCGCCTCGGGAACAGCGGGCCGCGAGGCTGTGATCATCTACACCTCCGGCGGCACCGGCCCGGTTCGCGGCGCGATCCTCGGCCATGATGCGGTGATCGCGCAGGCCGAGCGGGCAAAGCAGGCGCTGGGATTGCGGGCCAGCGACGAGCGGCTGTCGCTGACGCCGCTACACCACGTGCTGGAGCGCGTGGTCGGTATCTACGCCTCGCTGCTCGCCGGCACGGTGATCAATTTTCCGGAAAGTCCGGACACGGCGCTGGCCGATCTTGCCGAACTACAGCCGACCATCGTGCAGGCCTCGCCGCAGCTGTTCGCCAGGCTTCAGGCTGGCATCCTGCTGGCGATCGGCGAAACGACGAAATTTCAGCGCTGGGCGTGCCGCATCGCGTTTGCCCATGGCCGCGACGGCTCGCCGCTGCGCGTGATCACCGATCCTTTGGTGCTCGCACCGGTCCGGCGGCGGCTCGGCCTTGGCCGCGCCCGGCTGTGCCTGTCGAGCGGGGCGACGCTCCGGACCGATGTGGCCGATTGGTTCGCCGCGCTCGGCCGGCCGCTGACGGATATCTATGGCCATGCTGAAGCCGGCGGCGCCGTGCGGATTGCCGATCATCACGCGATGGAGTGGAAGCTCGGCGACCATGACGAGCTCTGGCTGCGCGGCGACACACTGTTCTTCGGCTATGCGGGCGACATCACGCCTGTCCTACATCGCGACGGATGGTGGCACACCGGCGATATCGCCCGCCGTGAGAGCGCCGATCGTTACGCCGTCGTCGGTCGGCTCGACGACGTGCTGCAGCGGGGCAGCGAACGCGTGCTGCCGTTCGCCGCCGAGCAGGAGCTCAGCGCCTCGCCTTATATCGCCGATGCCTTCGTGCATCTCGACCGCGACGGCCGCGCGGTTGCGCGTGTGCTGCTCGATGGCGATCACGCGGTTCGCTACGCCCAGGACCGCGGCATTCCGTTCACGCATTTCCAGAGCCTATGCCAGGCGGACGAAATCCGCGCGCTGGTGGGTTCGGCGATTGCCGACGTCAATCGCCGCCACGCGGCGATCCGGATCGAGTGCTTCACGCTGATCGAGCGGGCGTTGCGTCCGGGGGATGCCGAGCTGGCGCCGTCGGGAACGCTGCGGCGGCATCTTTTGAAGGGTGACGACGACGACCTCGTGGAAGAGCGACGGTCGGCCGCCAGCGCGCATTAGCCATCAACCAACGAAACAACAAAGAGGGAGCGAAACCATGAAGTCCAGCACTCTGCCGATGCTCGCCGCCGCGGCGCTGATCGGCCTCGGCGCCCAGCCCGCCCTCGCGCAGTTCAAGACTCAGGGCATCACCGACACTGAGATTGTGATCGGCACCCATATGGATCTCAGCGGGCCGCTGAAGGCCTGGGGCGTACCCGCCACCAACGGCATGAAGCTGGCGATCGCGCAGATCAACGACGCCGGCGGCATCAATGGCCGCAAGATCCGCCTCGTCAACGAGGACGACGGCTACGATCCGAAGAAAGCGGTGCTGATCACTCAGAAACTGATCGAACTCGACAAGGTGTTCGCGATCGTATCGGCGATGGGCTCCGCCACCACGCTGGCGCCGATGCCGCTGGTGCAGTCGGCGGGCTTGCTGCACCTGTTTCCGATCACCGCCGCCGAGTTCACCTTCAAGATGGACCCGGCGAAGCCTGAAGACCGGCTGAAGTTCAACATGTTCAGCCCATATTACGACACGATGCGGCTCGGCATCAAATACGTCGTCGAGAACACCAAACCGAAGAAGCCCTGCATCGTCTATCAGGACGACGAGATGGGTAAGAACTTCACCGACGCCTACACCGACCAGCTCAAGGCGATGAACATCCCGAGCGCCACCATGGTGTCGTTCAAGCGCGGCGCCACCGACTTCAACTCACAGGTCGCGCGGATGAAGGCGGACGGCTGTGACATGGTGGCGCTCGGCTCGGTGGTGCGCGAGTCGGTCGGAATCACCACCGCGGCGCAGAAGCTCGGCTGGAAGCCGACCTTCGTGGTGTCGTCGCCGAGCTACGTGCCGGATTTTCCGCAGCTCGGCAAGGAAACCACCGAAGGCATCTATGGCGTCGGCCAGACCGAGATCTTCTATGCCGACACCGCCACCGGCGAGGTCAAGAAGTTCATCGAGGACTACAAGAA
>NZ_QTKI01000423.1:0-4046 GCF_010820945.1 Rhodopseudomonas sp. BR0C11 | reverse complement strand
CTTCGCCGTCGCCTCGCCCGAGGTGATCACCACCTGCCACGGCTGACTGTTACACCACGACGCGGTCTTCTGCGCCGTCCCGAGGATCCGCTCGATCGTCGCGCGCGGCACCGGATCGGCTTTGAACGCCCGGCACGAATAGCGCGCCGCCATCAGCTCTTCGAGGACGTCGATCGGAGCGGTGGTCGCAGCGGCGTCGGTCATGATGGCCTCATTCCTGAATGGTCGTCATTCCGGGGCGCTCACGAAGTGAGCGAACCCGGAATCTGAAACGCGCACAACCCGTCGATCGATGTCAACAACTGCCGGATTCCGGGTTCGCGAGCTGTCGCTCGCGCCCCGGAATGACGGTGGCAGCAGTACGTCACCGCCCCTTGGTCGGGATCTTGTTGAACGGCACGTCCTTGTCGACCCGGATGTCACCAGGCAGGCCGAGGACGCGTTCGGCGATGATGTTGCGCAGGATCTCGTCGGTGCCGCCGGCAATGCGCATCGACGGCGAACCGAGCAGCATCGCCTGGAAGCTGCCGCCGGCTTCGGCCTCGGCCGGATCGGTGAACACGCCCGCGGCGCCTTCCAGATCCATCGCGAACGCCGCGATGTCCTGCAGCATCGGGCCGGCGACCAGCTTGCCGATCGAGTTCTCCGGGCCCGGGCGCTGGCCCTTGGACAGCGCCGAGATTGAGCGATACGAGGTGTACTTCAGGCCGCTGGCCTTCACCGCCCAGTTCGCCAGCTTGCTGCGCACCGCCGGATCGTCGATCGCCGGGCCGTTCTCCGTCACCAGATCGTTGCAGAACGCGAAGATCTCCGGGAAGCCGGTGGCAAGGCGCGCGCCGATCGACATGCGCTCGTTCATCAGCGTGGTCAGCGACACGTTCCAGCCGTCGCCGACCGCGCCGAGACGCTGGCTGTCCGGAATCCGCACGTTGGTGAAGAACACCTCGTTGAATTCCTGCATGCCGTTGGCTTGCTTGATCGGCTTCACCTCGACGCCGGGGCTCTTCATGTCCAGGAAGAACATGGTGAGGCCCTTGTGCTTGGGCACATTGGGATCGGTGCGGGTGATCAGCAGGCCGTAATCCGAGTAGTGCGCGCCGGAGGTCCAGATCTTCTGGCCGTTGATGATCCAGTCGTCGCCGTCCTTCTCGGCGCGGGTGCGCAGACCCGCGACGTCGGAGCCGCCGGCCGGCTCGGAGAACAGCTGGCACCAGATCTCTTCGCCCGAGGCGAGCTTCGGCAAGTAACGGCGCTTATGCTCCTCGGCACCGTAAGCCATCACGGTCGGGCCGCACATGCCCTCGCCGATCTGGAACGGCTGGGTGAGCTTGCCGTAAACGCCCTCTTCCTGCTGCCAGATCACCTTCTCGATCGGCGTCGCGCCGCGGCCGCCATATTCGCTCGGCCAGGTCAGGCAGGCCCAGCCGCCCTCGGCCTTCTTCTTCTGCCATGCCTTGCCGACTTCGACGATGTCGGCGTTCTTCAGGCTGATGCGGCCGAGGCCCGACTTGGTCAGTTCCTCTTCGTACTGCTTCGGCGCGTTGGCATCGATCCACGCGCGAGCCTTGGCGCGGAACTCGGCTTCCTGCGGGGTATCGTCGAAATTCATGGTCGATCTTTCGCTTCAGTTCAGGATGGATTCGTCATTGCGAGCGAAGCGAAGCAATCCAGGGCCACAATAGAAGACTGGATTGCTTCGTCGCTCCGCTCCTCGCAATGACGAAGATGATGTGAGCACTACGCCCGCCCCTTGGTCGGGATCTGGTTGAACGGCACGTCCTTATCGACGCGAATGTCGCCGGGCAGGCCGAGCACGCGTTCGGCGATGATGTTGCGCAGGATCTCGTCGGTGCCGCCTTCGACGCGGGTCGCCGGCGAACGCAGCAGCATCGCCTGGAAACGGCCGGCGACTTCGGCATCCTCCGGCCCGCTCAGCACGCCGGCGGCGCCCTGCAGATCGAGCGCATACATCGCGACTTCCTGGATCATCGATCCGGCGACCAGCTTGCCGATCGAGTTCTCCGGCCCCGGACGCTGGCCCTTCGACAGCGCCGAGATCGAGCGGAACGAGGTGTAGCGCAGGCCGCTGGCCTTCACCGCCCAGTTCGCCAGCTTGCTGCGCACCGCCCGATCGTCGAGCGCCGGCGCGCCGTCGAGCGTCAGCGACGAGCAATAGTCGAACAGCTCGGGGAAGCCGGTCGCGACGTTGGCGCCGATCGACATCCGCTCGTTCATCAGCGTCGTCAACGACACGTTCCAACCATCGCCGACCGCGCCGAGGCGCTGGCTGTCCGGAATCCGGACGTTGGTGAAATACACCTCGTTGAAGTCGGAATTGCCGTTGGCCTGCTTGATCGGCCGCACCTCGACGCCGGGGCTCTTCATGTCGAGGAAGAACATCGTCAGACCCTTGTGCTTGGGCACGGTCGGGTCGGTGCGGGTGATCAGGATGCCGTAGTCCGAGTAGTGCGCGCCGGAGGTCCAGATCTTCTGGCCGTTGATGATCCAGTCCTCGCCGTCCTTCTCGGCGCGCGTCCGCAGGCCCGCGACGTCGGAGCCGCCGGCCGGCTCGGAGAACAGCTGGCACCAGACCTTCTCGCCGGAGCCGAGCGGCGGCAGGTAGTGCCGCTTCTGCTCTTCCGAGGCGTAGGCCATCATGGTCGGCCCGCACATGCCCTGGCCGATGATGAACATCGCCGTCAGCTTGCCGAACACACCCTCTTCCTGCTGCCAGATCACGCGCTCGATCGGCGACGCGCCGCGGCCGCCATATTCCTTCGGCCAATGCGGCACGGCCCAGCCGGCATCGGCCTTCTTCTTCTGCCAGGCCTTGGCGACCTCGAGAATGTTGGCGCCCTTCAGCACCACCCGGCCGAGCGACGCTTTGCGCAGCTCGTCCTCATATTGCTTCGGCGCATTGGCGTCGATCCAGGCGCGCGCCTTGGCGCGGAATTCGGCTTCCTGCGGGGTATCGTCGAAGTTCATGGCACACCTGCTATCGATGCGTTCAATTTTTCCGTCATTGCGAGGAGCGAAGCGACGAAGCAATCCAACTCAGTGCACGGGGCCTCTGGATTGCTTCGCTGCGCTCGCAATGACGGTTGGGCATTCACCGTCGCGCGTTACGCCGCGTTCTTCTGGCGCATCCGATCGATCAGCTGATCTTCCCAATACGACTGGCTGCCGAGGCTGAGCGCCAGCGCGTTGGAGCGGCGATAGTACAGGTGGCAGTCGAACTCCCAGGTGAAGCCCATGCCGCCGTGCACCTGGATGTTCTGCTTGGCGCAGTGCTGGAACGCCTGCGTGGCGCTGATCCGCGCCGCCGCAGCGGCCTCCGGCAGCTCGGCGGCGTCGGTCGAAAGCGCCCAGGCGCCGTAGTAGGAGTTGGAACGCGCCAGCGTCGCCGACACGTACATGTCGGCCAGGATGTGCTTGATCGCCTGGAACGAGCCGATCGGACGGCCGAACGCGATGCGGTCGAGCGCGTAGTCGCGGCCCATCTCCAGCGCACGGTCGGCGCCGCCGACCTGCTCGAACGCGATCAGCACCGCGGCGCGGTCCATCACAAGCGACAAGATGCTCCAGCCTTCGTTAGCCGCACCGAGCGGCTCGGCCTTGGCGCCGGCGAAGGTCAGCTCGGCCTGCTGGCGCGACGGATCGACGTTCTGCAGCGGCTTGGCGGTGACGCCACCGGCCTTGAGATCGACCAGGAACAGCGAGACATCGGTCTCGCGGCCGCTGTTGCCGGTGCGCGCCGCGACGATGGCAAAATCGGCGATCGCGCCGTCGGCGACCGGCTTTTTGGTGCCGGTCAGCGTGCCGTTCGATACCGCGAGCTTGACGGCGGCCGGCGACGGATTGCCGGTGCCTTCGAACAGCGCCAGCGTGCCGATCGCCTCACCCGACGAGATCTTCGGCAGCCACTTCTGCTTCTGCTCTTCCGAACCCGCCAGCAGCAGCGCTTCGGCGGCGAGATACACGGTCGACGAGAACGGCACCGGCGCCAGCGCGCGGCCGAGTTCCTCGGCAATCACGCAGAGCTCGAG
>NZ_QTKI01000422.1:0-4082 GCF_010820945.1 Rhodopseudomonas sp. BR0C11 | reverse complement strand
CCACCGTCCACGCCCGTAACGGCATGGTCGCGACCTCGCACCCGCAGGCGGCGCTGGCCGCGATTGAAATCCTGAAAGCTGGCGGCACCGCTGCCGACGCTGCGATCGCCGCCTCGGCGCTGCTGGCGGTGATCGAACCGCAATCCACCGGCATCGGCGGCGACTGTTTCGCGCTGGTGCAGCCCAAGGGCACCGGCAAGATCACGGCGTATAACGGCTCGGGCCGGGCGCCCGCGGCCGCCAAGGCCGAGTGGTTTCTGGAAAAGGGCATCGACGCGATCCCGCTGACCAGCCCGCATTCGGTTACGGTCCCGGGTGCGATCGACGCCTGGGCGACGATCCTGCGCGATCACGGCCGGTTCGGGCTCGACAAGGTGCTGCAGCCGGCGATCCAAGCCGCGGCGGAAGGCTACGTGGTGGCGCCGCGTATCGCGTTCGACTGGGCCAACGGCTTCGCCAAGCTGAAGAAGGGTGCCAACACCGAGCGCTATCTGCTACCGCACGGCGAAGCCGCCAAGACCGGCGATGTCATCACTCAGCCCGAACTGGCGAACACGCTGAAGCTGATCGCCGACAAGGGCCCGGACGGTTTCTATAAGGGCCCGGTCGCCGAGGACATGGTCGAGACGCTGCGCGGGCTCGGCGGTCTGCATACGCTGGAAGACTTCGCCGAGCACTGCACCGAAACGACGTCGCCGATCGGCACAATCTACAAAGGCCTCGACGTCTGGCAGTGCCCGCCGAACGGCCCTGGCATCACCATGCTGGTGATGCTGAACATCCTCAGCCGGTTCGATCTCACAAAGTTCGGCCCGCTCAGCGTCGAGCGCTTCCATCTGGAAGCCGAGGCGACCCGCATCGCCTACATGATCCGCGAACAGCACATCGGCGACCCGCAGCATGTCGATGTCGACGTGCTGCGTATTCTGGCGAAGGAATTCGCCGAGGAGCATTACAGCCAGATCGCGCTCGACAAGCTGCTCGATCTGCCGGTGGTGTCGCCGCCGATGAATCCGTCGACCGTGTACATCACCGTGGTCGACGAGGAGCGCAACGTCTGCTCGTTCATCAACTCGATCGCGCATTCGTTCGGTTCGGCGATCGTGTCGAACAAGACCGGCGTGCTGCTGCAAAACCGCGGCGCAGGCTTCCGCATCCAGCCCGGCCATCCGAACTGCATCGCGCCGAAGAAGCGCCCGCTACACACCATCATTCCGGCGCTCGCGACCGAGAACGGCCGGGCGCGGATGTCGTGGGGCGTGATGGGCGGCCAGTATCAGCCGGTCGGTCAGGTTCACGTGCTGACCAACGTGCTCGACTACGGGCTCGATATGCAGGAGGCGATCGACCTGCCGCGTGGCCTGCACTACGAGGACATATATCAGCTCGAGGATGGTGTGCCGGCGGCGACCGTCGAGGGCCTCAAGGCGCTCGGTCACAAGGTCGTGCCGATCGGCACGCCGCACGGCGGCGGCCAGGGCATCTGGATCGATTGGGATAAGGGCACGCTGACCGGTGGCTCCGACCCGCGCAAGGACGGCTGCGCGCTCGGCTACTGATCGCCGGCTCCCACCGGCTTGTTCAAAATTGCTCTCGTCCAAACATGCGAAGACCGGCCCGAGGGCCGGTCTTGCACTTGCTGATCGCCGCGTCAGCGGCGGTCAACGCGCAGACATCACAGATTCTTGTGCGCGGTGCCGGCGACCTTGTCGGCCGCATTCTTGACCGCGTCCTTGGCGTTGCCGAGCGCCTGCTGGCCGTGGCCCTTGGCTTCCTGCATCACGCCTTCGCCCTGCAGCTTGTCAGAACCGGTGGCTTCGCCGATGCCCTGTTTGGCCTTACCGGCGAGCTCGTTGGCCTGACCCTTGATCTTGTCCATCGTGCTACCCATCAGATGTCTCCTTCGCTGTTTGATCTTCGCGGAGACAACAGACTGGTCCCTCGGATGTTCCCGGGGAGTAACGGTTGCGATGCCGAAGGACTGCACGCTGTTGACGCAATTGATAACTACTAAATTACCTGTCGTTAGTCCGCTTGGCGGATTATTAACCGAGGCGGCCGTTGCGGCCGAGGTTCGGCGGTCGAGTTAACGGTCGTGAAGCCCGCCCGCCGCATGGTCGGCGGGCTATCGCCTGACCGGCAGGCGACGATGGAATTGTCGTCTCCGGCGCTGTCGTACGAAAGGAAGACTTGATCCTCTCGGGCGGCTACACTGTGCATGCGGGGCCGCGCATGACACGGCGAGGACCTGGATCTGAGGACGGCCGAGAGAGCGCTTCGAGATGTCCGGCCTGTGGCAATCGATGACAACGGCCTGGATGTCGCAAACCGAGCGGTCGGCTTTGCTCGACTTCTGGCTCGGCGGACGCGGTGCCGGTACGCTGATATCGCAGCCTGATATCGACGAGCACGAAATGCGGCGGATCCGCGCCGCGCAGATCAATAGCGTCACCCGGCTGACGCCGGTGACGATGAGTATCAACGTCGCCAACGCTGCTCTGATCCTATTCACCTTCTGGGACAATGACGCCCGCCCGCAACTGCTGGCGTGGATGGCGATGATCCTGTTCGCGGCGGGGGCGGCGGTGCAGTCATGGCTGCGCATGCGGTTCGAACCGCGGCTCGAAGCCTCCGCGCGTGCGATCCGCCGCATGACGCTGCACGCGTTGTTGCTTGGGCTGATCTGGGGCGCGATGCCGGTGATGGTGTTCGTAAAGGCCGAGCCCGGCGATCAGCTGATCGTCGCCTGCGTGGCGGCCGGCATGATCTCCGGCGGTGCGTTTACACTATCCACCGTGCCGCGCGCCGGCCTTGCTTACACCTGGACACTGGCGGCGGGTTCAGCTCTATCGCTCGCGCTGAGTGACGGCACCGCCTATCGGATCACGGCGGCCTTTCTGGTGCTGTACGCGGTGTTCATGTCGCGCAATCTGATCTCGCACGGCGAGATGTTCTTCGACAATCTGCGGGCGAAGTTCGAACTCGAACGGCAGACCGAGATCATCTCGCTGCTTTTGAAGGACTTCCAGGCCAATGCCAGCGACTGGCTGTGGCAGACCGATGCGCATGGCCGGCTGGTGCACGTGCCGGAGCGCTTCGTCGAGGTTGCCAAGCTGCCGCCGTCGCTGCTGATCGGGGCGCCGCTCGCGGACGTGATCGGCATGCTGTGCCCCGAGGACGGTCGCTGTGCGATGGGCGTCGCTGCGAAGATGGCGCAGCGGGAGGCGATGAACGATCTTGTGGTGCATGTGGTGATCGGCGGCACGCCGCGGCTGTGGTCGCTCACCGCAAAGCCGATGCTCGATGCGGCGGGTGAGTTCGCCGGCTATCGCGGCGTCGGCCGTGATGTCACCGAGCGCTGGCGCGCCGAGCAGGCCGAAGCCGAGAACCGCGCCAAGTCCAGCTTCCTGGCAATGATGAGCCACGAGATCCGGACGCCGATGAACGGCGTGCTGGGTCTTGCCAACTCGCTGCTCGAAACCAAGCTCGATCCCGAGCAGCAACAGGCCGTCACCACGATCCGCGATTCCGGCGACGACCTGCTGCGCATCCTCAACGACATCCTCGATCTGTCGAAGCTCGAAGCCGGTCGGCTGGAGTTCGAACAGGCCGACTTCTCGCCGGCCACTTTGGTCGAGTCGGTCCGCGCGATCATCGAGCCGGAAGTCCGCGGCAAGGGCATCGAGCTGAAGGTCGATATCGATCCGCGGCTACCGCCGTCGCTGAACGGCGACGCCGCACGCATTCGTCAGGTGCTGCTCAATCTCGCGGCGAACGCGGTGAAGTTCACCGAGCAAGGTTCGATTGCGATCGTGCTGACGTGCGTGAAGCGCAACGACAGCCACGCCACCGTCGAGTGGCAGGTAACCGACACCGGCATCGGCATTTCGCCGGATCGCGTCGGCAGCCTGTTCACCGACTTCGCGCAGGCCGACGTCTCGATCAACCGCCGGTTCGGCGGCACCGGCCTCGGGCTGGCGATCAGCCGGCGGATCGTCGAACAGATGGGCGGCGATATCGCCGTTACCTCGCGCGAAGGCGAGGGCTCGACCTTCCGCTTCAGCCTGGATCTGCCGTGGAGC
>NZ_QTKI01000421.1:0-4097 GCF_010820945.1 Rhodopseudomonas sp. BR0C11 | reverse complement strand
CCGCGGCTTGGCGATCCGTTCGCCCAGCGAGGCGATCACGTCGCGGCCGATCACGATCTCATAGGCGCGGTCGCCGAGGGCGACCTCGACGGTGATCGGGGCGGAGTGTTTCTGCGGGGCGTTCATGAAGTCTCGCTCAAGGTTGGGGCGGGCGCGCCGCACAGATAGTGGTGGAGCGCGGCGACGCATTCGTCGACGATCTTTTCGTGCGGTACGTCGCGCGACGCGATAGTGATGTCGGCTTCGCGGTACAGCGGGTAGCGCTCGGCGATCAGGCGGGCGATGGTGCCGGCCGGATCGGGCGTCTTCAGTAGCGGCCGGTCGGCGCGGCGTTTGACCCGGCGCAGGATTACGTCGGCCTCCGCCTCGAGCCACATCGAGATCGCCTTTTCGCGGATCCGGTCGCGGGTCTCCTCGCGCATGAAGGCGCCGCCGCCGGTAGCCAGCACCTTGGTGCCACCGTCGAGCAGCCGGGCGATCACCCGGGCCTCGCCGTCGCGGAAATGCGGCTCGCCGTGGGTTTCGAAGATCTCCGGGATGGTCATTGCCGCGGCCGATTCGATCTCGGTGTCGGCGTCGAGAAACGGCAGCCCAAGCCGCAGCGCCAGCCGGCGCCCAACGGTGGATTTGCCGGCGCCCATCATGCCGATGAGCACGACCGGGCGATCGCCCAGCGCCGCGACGATCTCGGCTTCCTGGGGCGACCTGCCGGCAGTAGCCGTCGGTACGGTTTCAGACATTCGCGGCATCCGTGGGACTGAAAGGGCAAGCTATACTACCCCGGTCGCCGGGCTTGCCAGAGTCTCTTGCAAGGGAAGGGCGAACATGGTCGTAGTCGCGCGTCGCCGCCAAACGCCTGCCGCTGCCGAGATTCGCGAATGCCCACCCTCTTTCGGTTCCTGACGGTGATTGGTGTGGTAGGCGGTATCATTTACGGGACGATTTTCGCGTTGGCCAATTTCGTCGGGCCCAACAGCCGCGAAATGACCGTGACGATCGGCCCGGACAAATTTCTCAAGAAATAGCCGCTAGGCTGGTCGCATGCGTCGACCGCGAACCACATCCAAAGCCGCCGCGCTGGCCGAGCCAGAGGCTCAGGCCGCGCCGCTGCGCCCAGCCTCCTATTCGGACGCCGGGCTGACCGAGCTGTTTCTTGATATGATCGCGGCCGAGCAGGGCGCTTCCGCCAACACGCTCGATGCCTATCGGCGCGATCTGGCGGACCTGTCGCACTTTCTGTCCCGCCGCCGGCTCAGCATCGGCTCCGCCGACACCGCGGCGCTGCGGGCCTATTTGGCCGATCTCGACAACCGCGGCTTTGCCACCTCCAGCGTCGCCCGCCGGCTGTCGGCGCTGCGCCATCTGTTCCGGTTCATGCTCAGCGAGCGGATTCGTGCCGACGACCCGGCTGCGATCCTGGCTGGGCCGAAGCGGGGCCGCAGCCTGCCGAAGGTGCTGTCGATCGCCGATGTCGACCGGCTGCTCGCCTGCGCCCGGCAGGAGACCGATGCCGCGGAGGGGCCGGCCCGGCTGCGCGCGGCGCGACTGAACTGCCTGCTCGAAGTGCTGTACGCCACCGGGCTGCGCGTCTCGGAACTGGTGTCGCTGCCGCTCTCAGCGGCGCGACGCGACGCGCGGATGATCGTGGTCCGCGGCAAGGGCGACAAGGAAAGGCTGGTGCCGCTCAACGCCGGCGCCAAGCAGGCGATGGCGCGCTATCTTGAAGAAGCTGCGGCCGCCACCAAAGAAGCCAAAGGCGCGCCGGCCTCGAAATGGCTGTTTCCGTCCTTCGGCGAGAGCGGGCATCTCACCCGCCAGCATTTTGCCCGCGATCTGAAGGATTTGGCGGCGCGCGCCGGGCTGTCGCCGCGGCTGGTGAGCCCGCACGTCCTGCGCCACGCCTTCGCCAGCCACCTGCTGCACAACGGCGCCGACCTGCGGATCGTGCAGACGCTGCTCGGTCACAGCGACATCTCGACCACGCAGATCTACACCCATGTGGTCGAGGAGCGGCTGAAGAGCCTGGTGCGCGATCTGCACCCGCTCGGCGAAAGCCGCTGAGCCGCGCTAGCTTTCGGAAGCCCGGCCGGTCATCCGCGACAGCACTTCGTCGCGCTTGACGAACTGATGCCAGCACACCGCGCCGAGATGCACTGCGAGCACCGCGCCCAGCACCCAGGCGCCGCGGTCATGCAGCATCTGGCCCCATTCGGAGAGGGCGTGATCGCGCGGCACCAGCCGCGGCCATTGAAACAGTCCGAACCACGGCAGCGAGTACCCGCCGGCGCCGGAGAACAGATAGCCGCTGAGCGGCATGAACAGCATCAGGCCATAGAGCGCGAGATGGCCGGCGCGCGCCGCCATTTCGGTGAGATGTCCGAGTGGCCGCCGATACGGTGGTTCGCCGCTGATCAGTCGCCATACGATGCGGACGATGAGCAGCGCCAGGATGGTGAAGCCGATCGATTTGTGCAGTTCGAGCAAACCCTGCCGCGGCTGCTGGCCTGACGGATAGTAGGCCGACACGACGCCGAGCCCGATCGCCGCGAAGATCAGCAGCGCCATCGACCAGTGCAGCCAGCGCTGCGCGCGCCCGAACATGAAGCGATCGGTCGAGATGGGAGCGTCGTCTGAGGCGGTCATGTTGGACTTTCTGGCTAGGGCAGGGGCGGTGCCGAGCCATCAGATCGGCGAGTGAAAATCAACTTACCGAAGCGTCATCGATTTCGACCGCAGCCGGCAGCGCTTCTGCGGTTCAACCGCCGGCTGCAGGCCACCCGACCGGCGCGAGCCGCGCCGGCTGGTGCACGATCCGGCGCTGCGGCAGTTGTCCCAGCCGCTTGACTTGGCTCCCGGATGGCTTGAAAAGCCGGGCGGCCCTATCGGCCGCAGCTTTCCTCCCCATATCGCCAAAGTCATGTCCGGGCCCATGCGCAGCTATCTCGACTTCGAAAAGCCGGTGGCGGAACTCGATTCCAAGATCGACGAATTGCGCACGCTCGCGGCCTCCGGCAGCGACATCCACGAGGAAATCGAGAAGATCGAAGAGAAAGCGCAGCAGGCGCTGCAGGATCTCTATGCGGCGTTGACGCCGTGGCAGAAGACCCAGGTCGCGCGTCATCCGCAGCGGCCGCACTGTGTCGATTACATCGAAGGTCTGATCACCGAGTTCACGCCTTTGGCCGGCGACCGCAAGTTCGGCGACGACGAGGCGCTGGTGGGTGGCTTCGGTCGGTTCCGCGGCGAAGCCGTCTGCGTCATCGGCCAGGAAAAGGGTTCGACCACCGAAACCCGGCTCCGGCATAATTTCGGCATGGCGCGGCCGGAAGGCTATCGCAAGGCCGTGCGGCTGATGGAAATGGCCGACCGCTTCGACCTGCCGGTGCTGTCGCTGGTCGATACCGCGGGCGCCTATCCGGGCATCGGCGCCGAGGAGCGCGGCCAGGCCGAGGCGATTGCCCGCTCGACCGACGCTTGCCTGCAGCTCGGCGTGCCCAACGTTGCGCTGGTGATCGGTGAGGGCGGCTCCGGCGGCGCAATCGCGATCGCCACCGCCAACAAGGTGCTGATGCTCGAACACGCCGTGTACAGCGTGATCTCGCCCGAAGCGGCATCCTCGATCCTGTGGCGCGACGGCACCAAGGCGCAGGAAGCTGCGAATTCGATGAAGATCACCGCCCAGGACCTGCTGAGGTTCGGCGTGATCGACCAGATCCTGGCCGAACCGAAGGGCGGCGCCCATCGCGATCCGGAGGCGATGATCGCGACCGCCGGCGACGCGATCGCGGCCGCCTTTGCCGAGCTGAAGGGCCAGGGCCGCGATGCGATCCGCGCCCAGCGCCGGCAAAAGTTCCTCGATATCGGCCGCAAGCTGGCCTGATCGGGACCGGCCCCGCCACCGGTCCGGCGAATTGATCAAATCTTAACCAAATCCGCACCGCTGGTTCGAAATTCGGCGCTCGGCCGCAGTTTCGCCGCGCGGCGACGATTCAATGTTCCTTGACCATGATCTCCGGACCGCCCCGCCGCCGGCCTGATCGGCTTGCGACCCCAAGGGCTTAAGGATAATCTTGGCAGACTGCACACGGCCCCAGTGG
>NZ_QTKI01000420.1:0-4119 GCF_010820945.1 Rhodopseudomonas sp. BR0C11 | reverse complement strand
CCTGGGCCTTGCGACGGAACATCACCCGGCCGCGCCATTGCTGAAGCTGCTTCGACCACGGCAGCCGGTCGATCCCGGCCGCGACAAGGCCGTCGGCGAGCACCCGCGCGGTCTGTTCGGATGGCGTCAGCGCCAGCGGCGCTTCGGACAGCGTGATCGCATGCAGCCCGCGGCGCCGCCGTGCCCGCAGCGCCATCGCGGAGCGGTCGAAGCTCACCTCGTCGGCGTCGGTGATCTGATTGCCGAACTGCAGCTCGATCTCCGTCAGCGTGATTGGCGCGGCCAGCAGGATGCGGCCCTGCGCGGCGCTGCCGGTGAGTTCACCGACTGCCAGATAAGGTGCACGTGCCAGCGCAGAGGTCTGCTCGATCGCGGCGCCGCGCCCATTGGCCAGCGTGAAGCTGCCATTGCCGCGATTCTTGGCGACGCGATCCGGGAACGCAAAGGCGAGCAGGACGCCGGAGGAGAGCTCGCCTGCGTCTTGCGGGGAGGGAGATGACGACGCGGCCTGCGCCGCCCAGCGCTGCGCCATCTGCCGGGCGCTGCTGGCGCGCTGCGAGCGGTCGCGGCGGAATTGGTCGCGGCGATGGTCGAGATCGGCGCCGTCGCCGCCCAGCCCGCGCTCGGTCAGAATCGCGGCGATTTCGGCGGCATCCTCGGCGCAGCCGTGGCGGGCGGCATCGACGATCATCCGCGCCAGCCGTGGCGGCAGCGCCATCGCCCGCAGGCTGCGGCCCTCGTCGGTGATGCGGCCGTCCGGGTCGAGCGCGCCGAGCTCGCCGAGCAGCTCGCGGGCTTCCTTCAGCGCCGGTTGCGGCGGCGGATCGAGGAAGGCCAGCGACGACGGATCGGCGACGCCCCATTGGGCGAGGTCGAGCAGCAGCGACGACAGATCGGCGGACAGGATTTCCGGCTGCGTATAGGCCGGCAGCGACGCGGTCTGCGGCTCGTCCCATAGCCGGTAGCAGACGCCGGGCTCGATCCGGCCGGCACGGCCGCGGCGCTGATCGACCGCGGCGCGCGAGGCGCGCACCGTCTCCAGCCGGGGCAGGCCCAGGTCAGGCTCGTAACGGGGGACCCGTGACAAGCCGCAATCGACGACGATCCTCACGCCCTCGATGGTCAGCGAGGTCTCGGCGATCGAGGTCGCCAGCACCACTTTGCGTTGGCCTTTCGGTGCCGGCTGGATGGCGCGGTCCTGCACGGCGGCGTCGAGCGCGCCGAACAGCGGGACGATCTCGACCGCCGGATCCTGCACCCGCTCGCGCAGAATCGTCTCGGTGCGCCGGATTTCGGCGGCGCCGGGCAGAAACGCCAGCACCGAGCCCGTTTCCGCCCGCAGCGCCTGCGCGATCGCCTCGGCCATCTGCCGCTCCAACGGCGCGTCGCTGCGCCGGCCGAGATAGCGGGTCTCGACCGGAAACGCCCGGCCGAGGCTTTCGACCACCGGCGCATCCCCGAGCAGCCGGGCGACGCGGGCGCCGTCGATCGTCGCCGACATCACCAGGATGCGCAGATCCTCGCGCAGCCCTTGCTGGGCGTCGCGAGCCAGGGCGAGGCCGAGATCGGCGTCGAGCGAGCGTTCGTGAAACTCGTCGAACAGCACCGCGGCGACGCCGTTGAGTTCCGGGTCGTCGAGGATCTGGCGGGTGAAAATGCCCTCGGTGACGACTTCGATCCGGGTGGCGCGTGACACCTTGGAGCCGAACCGGACGCGATAACCGACCGTCTCGCCAGCCTTCTCGCCGAGCGTCTTCGCCATCCGCTCGGCGCTGGCGCGGGCGGCGATCCGCCGTGGCTCCAGCACGATGATCTTCTGGTTCTTCAGCCACGGCGCATCGAGCAACGCGAGCGGCACGCGGGTGGTCTTGCCGGCGCCGGGGGGCGCAACCAACACCGCGGTATTGCTCGCCTCAAGCGCGGCGGTGAGCTCGTCGAGCGCGTCGTCGATCGGCAGCGGGGTGTCGAAGGTGCGGGTCAAAAGTCAGCTCGAAGGATGCAAGGGGCGGATGGTTAACAGAAACAACCTGCAGCGGCAAAACAGCCCGCCCAGGTTTCCAATTCAGGAAATGCCGCACATTCGATAGTGGGGGCAACACTAACTCAACCGATCGCGCCGATGATGCATCCGAGCCGCATCAGACGGGAACAACCATGACTGCGAACGGCACACTGGCTCCGCGCATGCACGGCGGCCGGGTCGACTGGGTCGACTATGCCAAGGGCATATGCATCATCATGGTGGTGATGATGCACTCGGTGCTCGGCGTCGAGGCCGCGGCAGGCCAGGCCAGCTTCATGCACTATGTGGTCGAGTTCGCCCGCCCGTTCCGGATGCCGGACTTCTTCCTGATCTCCGGCCTATTCCTGGCGGTGGTGATCGATCGCGGCTGGCGGACCTATCTCGATCGCAAGGTCGTGCACTTCGCTTACTTCTATGTGCTGTGGGTGACGATCCAGTTCGCCTTCAAGGCGCCGAGCTTCGCCGCCGAGATGGGGTGGATCGGCGTCGCCAAGCTATATGCGCTGTCCTTCATCGATCCGTTCGGCACGCTATGGTTCATCTATCTGCTGCCGATCTTCTTCATCGTCACCAAGCTGACGCGGCGGCTGCCGCCGCTGCTGATCTGGGCTGTCGCCGCGCTCCTGGAATCGCTGCACGTCGCCACCGGCTGGATGGTGCCGGACGAGTTCTGCGCGCGGTTCTTCTATTTCTACACCGGCTATCTGTTCGCCCGGCACGTCTTCGCGTTCTCCGATGCGGCCCGTGCCCGCCCGGCTCTGGCGCTGCTCGGCCTCGCGGGGTGGGCGGTGATCAACGCGGTGCTGGTGCATGTCGAGGCTGCCGACCTGCCGGTGATTTCGCTGCTGCTCGGGCTCGCGGGCGCCTGTGCCATCATCACGGTCGGCACGTTGCTGGCGGAGAAGCGCTGGCTCGACGGTCTGCGGTTCTGCGGCGAGCATTCGATCGTGATCTATCTCGCGTTCTTCCTGCCGATGGCGATCAGCCGGTCGCTGCTGTTGAAGTACGCGCCGTTTCTCGATCTCGGCGTGATCGCGATCATCGTCAACATTGCCGGGGTGGTCGGCGCGCTTATCATCTGGAAACTGGCGATGAAGAGCGGCGCCACGTTCCTGTTCGAACGTCCCGATGCCTTCTGGATCGCCCCGCGCAAAAAGGCACCGCGGCTGCAGGCCGCGGAGTAATCAAGACTTACGTCTTCATCGCTCGGCAACTCGGATCCGCGCTTTGCGCCGTCCGCGCGCAGCTCTGTCGCGAAGCAGTCCAGCCTCGTATGGGGGCTGGATGCTTCGCGTCGCTCGCAATGACGGAGAGGAGCGTGGCGGGGCCTTTACCGCCAGGCGTCGGCCTGCACCACGGCGTCGTCGCGCCAGGCTTCTCGTGCTGCCTTGTTGGCCATCCAGTTCGGCAGGAAGGTCAGCGCTTCGTCGAGAATGTGCGGAGTGTGCAGGCCCGGCGAGTATTCCAGCGCGCGCTTGAAGTACTCCTTCAGCGCCGGCCGGAAGGTCGGGTGTGCGCAGTTCTCGATGATCACCTTGGCGCGCTGCTTCGGCGACAGGCCGCGCAGATCGGCGAGGCCCTGCTCGGTGACGATCACCTGAACGTCGTGCTCGGTGTGATCGACATGCGAGGTCATCGGCACGATGCAGGAGATCTTGCCACCCTTCGCGGCCGACGGCGTCATGAAGAACGACAGGAAGCTGTTGCGGGCGAAGTCGCCGGAGCCGCCAATGCCGTTCATGATGCTCGTGCCCATCACGTGGGTCGAGTTGACGTTGCCGTAGATGTCGGCCTCGATCATGCCGTTCATCGCGATCACGCCGAGCCGGCGGATCACTTCGGGATGGTTGGAGATCTCCTGCTGACGCAGCACGATGCGCTCGCGATAGAAATCGAGATTGCGCAGGAATTCGTCATAGCCTTCCGGCGACAGCGACAACGCGGTCGCCGAGGCATGAGTCAGCTTGCCCTTGCGCAACAGGTGCAGCATGCCGTCCTGCAGCACCTCGGTGTAGGCGGTGAGATTTTCGAACGGGCCATCTTCGAGGCCGGCCATCACCGCATTGGCGACGTTGCCGACGCCCGATTGAGGCGGC
>NZ_QTKI01000419.1:0-4121 GCF_010820945.1 Rhodopseudomonas sp. BR0C11 | reverse complement strand
GTGCAAATTGAGTTCGCCGAACAGCGTCGGCAGCAGCACCCGCAGCGCCGCCGTCATATAGCCCTGATGCGCGAACGGCTGGCCGATCCAATAGCCGATGGTGCCGGCCTGAACGATGCCGCGACGGACATTGGCGAGGGTCACCCCGCCCACCAGCTGGTTGTCGTGCTCGCGAAACACCAGAAACGGGTAGGAGCGGTCGGAGGCGACATCTTCAGAATAGCGGCGCAGCCGGCGGCGAAAGCCGGAGCGGGTCAGGTCGTCGGACGGCCAGATCGGCTCCCACGGCGTCAGATAGGCCCGGCTGTACTCGCGCAGCTCGGCCCATTGCGGGAAATCCGCCATCTGCGGCGCGCGCAGCAACAGCCCATTGCCGCGCGGCGCCAGCGCAGCGGGCCCGACGGATGGCATACGAAACAGCGCCATGGACGGCACTCCCGACCCGCAGAATCGGCGGGCCTCGAACGCCGCGACCCGCGGCGTCAGCTCAATGATAGGACGTCTTGGCCTTGGATTGTGTCAAGCCTTCAGCAAAGCTGACAGCTCTGTCGAGACCGCGGCCACTGCCGAGTGCCACCACGGCCGGCCGGCTCCGTGCCAGCAGCGTGCGTCCAGCTTCCCGCGCGGTGTCGATGGTGACGGCATCGATTCGCCCGACCAATTCGTCGACCGGCAACGGCCGGCCATAGGCCAGGATGTGCCGCGCCAGCTGCTCGGCGCGAGACGAACAGCTCTCCAGCGCCATCAGCAGGCCCGCCTTCATCTGGGCCTTGGCCCGCGAGATCTCGGCGTCGGTCAGGGTGTCGACCGCATCGTTGATGACGTCGACGATCACTTCCATCATCTCCGGCGCATCGGCCGGATCGGTCCCGGTGTAGAGACCGAAGAACCCGGTGTCGCTGTAGGGCGCGTGGAAGGTGTAGATCGAGTAGCACAGCCCGCGCTTCTCCCGCACCTCCTGGAACAGCCGCGACGACATTCCGCCGCCGAGGATGTTGGTGAACACCTGCAGGCTGAACAGCGTCGGCGCGCCCTGCGGCAGCCCTTCGAGCGCCAGCGTCAGATGCGCCTGCTCGAGATCGCGATGCACGACCCGCGAGCCGCCCGCGCCGAACATCGCGGGCTGCGGCTTCGGTGCCGGCGTGGCATCGAAGCTGGCGAAGCGGTGCGAAACCTCTTCGACGATACGGGCGTGGTCGACCGCGCCGGCAGCCGCCACGACCATGTCCGGACCGCGATAATGCGTCGACAGATACGACTGCAGCTTTTCGCGGCTGAAGCTCTTCAGCGTCTTGGCGGTGCCGAGCAGCGAGCGACCGATCGGCTGCTCCGGGTAGCAAAGCTCGTTCAGATACTCGAACACGACGTCGTCAGGCGTATCCTGCGCGGCGCCGATCTCCTGCACGATCACGCTCTTCTCGCGTTCGAGCTCTTCGGCCTCGAACGACGGATTGGCGAGAATGTCCGACAGAACGTCGAGCGCCAGCGGCACGTCCGCCTTCATCACCCGCGCATAATACGCGGTGGTCTCCGTCGAAGTGCCGGCATTGAGGTCACCGCCGACCGCCTCGATCTCCTCGGCGATCTCGCGCGAGGTGCGACGCGTGGTGCCCTTGAACGCCATGTGTTCGAGCAGATGCGAGATGCCGTGCTCGTCCGGCTTTTCGTCACGGCCGCCGACGCCGGTCCAGACGCCGAGCGCGGCAGTCTCGAGATGCGGCATGGTGTCGGTGACGATGGTGAGGCCGGAGGGAAGCTTGCTGACTTCGACGGTCATCCGGCGGCTCCTTGCTTGGCGGCGCGGCTCACCGCCAGCACGTGACGTTCGATCGCCACCTGATCGCGCGGCATGATCTTGATCGTTTCGGTCTTGCTCATCAGCCCGTCGAGCCAGGCCGGCAGCTCCGGCCGGATGCCGCAAGCAGCTTCCACCGCGTCCGGGAACTTCGCCGCATGGGCAGTCGACAGCACGATGTTCGGCACGCTCGAATCGGTGGTGTCGCGATCGGCCACGGCCAGCGCCACCGCGGTGTGCGGATCGATCAGGTCGCCCGCCTCGCGCCAAGCGGCACGGATCGCCGATTCAGTTTCCGCCTCGTCGGCACGGCCGGCGTCGAACTCCTCGCGCACCGCGGCGAGCACCGCATCCGGCAGCACGAAGCGGCCGGACTGGCCGAGCGAGCCCATCAGCGAACGAATCAGCGCCGCGTCGCGCCCGGAGGCCTCGAACAGCAGCCGCTCGAAATTCGACGACACCTGGATGTCCATCGACGGCGAGGTGGTGGCGTGGACTTCGCGCACCTCGTAGATGCCGGTCTTCAGGGTGCGCGCCAGGATGTCGTTGACGTTGGCGGCGATCTTCAACCGACGCACCGGCAGGCCCATCTTCTTGGCGACGTAGCCGGCGAAGATGTCGCCGAAATTGCCGGTCGGCACGGTGAAGTCGACCACACGGTTCGGCGCGCCGAGCGCGACCGCGCTGGTGAAGTAGTACACCACCTGCGCGACGATACGGGCCCAGTTGATCGAGTTGACGCCGGACAGCGCCACCTGGTCGCGGAACTTGTGGTGATTGAACAGCCCCTTCACGATCGCCTGGCAGTCGTCGAAGTGCCCTTCGATCGCCAGCGGATGCACGTTCGGGGCGCCCGACGTCGTCATCATCATCCGCTGCACGTCGGAGATCCGACCGTGCGGAAACAGCACGACGAGGTCGACATTGTTCAGATTGGCGAAGGCTTCGACCGCAGCGCCGCCGGTGTCGCCGGAAGTCGCCACCACGATGGTGGTGCGCTGTTTGCGCTTCTCCAGCACGTGATCCATCAGCCGCGACAGCAGCTGCATCGCGACGTCCTTGAACGCCAGCGTCGGCCCATGGAACAGCTCGAGCACGAACTGGCTCGGGCCGGTCTGCCGCAGCGGCACCACCGCCGGATGCCGGAAGGTGGCGTAGGCGTCGCTCGCCATCCGGCCGAGCTCGGCGTCGGAGATCTCGCCGGCGACGAACGGCCGGATCACCTCGCCGGCGACCTCCCAGTACGGCCGGCCGAACAGGCTGGTGATGGTATCGGGAGTGAGCTGCGGCCAGACTTCCGGAATATACAGTCCGCCGTCACGGGCGAGCCCGGTCAGCATCACGTCGCAAAAGCCGAGGCGCGGGGCTTCGCCCCGGGTCGAAACATAGGTCGTCAAGGGTGCCTCCAAAGGCCCGGCCCAACGCCCAAGCCTTTGATATTGATCGAGTTCAGTCTCACGCGCGGGTGAAATCGGCCTCACCATAAAGGAGTTTGAGGCGCAGGGGAAATCGCTCCCTGTGGCGGATGCGCCCACCGAGGGGGCTCAGGCGATGCGACGTGATGCGTTCGCCGGCGGCACTGCCACCTGCCGTCCCTGGCCGCGCAGCCAGAACGCGAACGCCACCAGCACCGCAGCCGCAAGCCCGAACCAGGTGATGGCGTATTGCAGGTGGTTGTCGCGCAGATGCACGCCGAGCGGCCCCGGCTTCGGCACACCGCCGGCCGGCATCGGCATCTCCAAGTCGATGTAGAACGGCGCGATCTCGGCCGGTTTGTCCCACCCGAGCGCGGCGGCCATCGCCGGCACGTCGCGGGTGAACCACAGCCGCTTGTCGAGGCTTGGGGCCGGCGCAAACAGGCCCGGCTGCTCGGGAAATCGCAAATAGCCGGTCAGCGTCGCCGGCTCACCGCTCAGCAGCGGCTGTACCGCGCGATCCTCGGCACCTCGCTCCTGCATGGTGTTGGGCACGAAGCCGGCGTTGATCACCACAATGCGGCCGTCCACCAGCCGCGCCGGCAGGAACGCCCAAGTGCCGGGACCGGCGACGTCATCGCGCACCGCCGAGCCGGATGAATACACCATCACATCCGGCAGTTTCAGATAGGTCGCGGTGAAGCGGACGCGGCGAAATTCATCGTTCGGCGGATCGAGCGCCGGCCAGTCGCGCGCGGCGGGCAGCGCCACCGGCCCGGTGGCCAGCCGTTCACTCAGAGCCGCGATCAGCCGATGCTTCTCGTCGCGCCGCTGCAACTGCCAGATCCCCAGCGACAGCAGCACCGCCACCATCGTCAGCGCGATCAGGCTCATCCCGGCGATGCTGCGCC
>NZ_QTKI01000042.1:0-19495 GCF_010820945.1 Rhodopseudomonas sp. BR0C11 | reverse complement strand
CCCTGCGCCCGATGCTGCCGGCCGTTGGCCAAGCAGCTCCGCGTAGAAGAGCGGCCGTCGCCCCCCAGGCGAATTCTTCGAAAGAGGAGCGGCGCCGAGACTGCGAAATATCAGTCCCGGATCACATGCCGGCCGGAGCGACCGGAACAGCCGCCTTCCGTTGCAGCTCGAGCTCGCGCATAAAGGCGGTGCCGGCAGCCGGATCCTTGAAGTTCCAGAGATCCTTCTTCACGCCATCGAAGATCAGCGAGTAGACGGCGAGCTGGATGCCTTCACGCACCGCCAAGGTCGTCGGCGAGTTCTTGGTGAAGCCGACATCGGCCTGCAGCAAGCTGTCGATCGCGACATACTTAAAGCCGGTGCCGCTGACGTTGACGGAGTAGATGATCTTCGTCGTCGTGACGGCGGCGAGAACGCGGCCGGTCTGGACGCTCACAGCGCGCAGCGACACCGTGACGATGTCCTGCCGATACTGCATGTTGCCACCGAGACCGAGGTAGTTCGCGCCGATGCCGCCGGTGGTCTCGTTGGTGTCGTATCCGACAATGCCGCCTTCCAGCAGCACGCCGGCGAATCGCAGCGGCGGCAGGCTTTGAGCCTTGTCGCCCTGCAGCGCCGACCGCGTGTTCTGAATGATCTGGCGTTCCTGCAGCAGCGGCTGCAGGTCGGCGCGTTCCGCAACGTCGAACCATTGCCCGCCGCCGGCGGTCAGCAACACGTCGGTGAGAATCGAGCTGCCGCCTTGGGTGACGGCGCGGGAGAACTCAGCGAAGTTGTCGTTCGACTTGTTCTGACCGGTGAGGTCCGGGAAGTTGTAAACGGCGACGTCGAGCTTCTTGGTCGGAGGAGGAAGCTGCTCCAGCACGACGCCGGTTTTGGTCGACGCCACCATCGTCGCCTGCGGAGTCACCGGGTCCTTATCAGTCCCGGTGATAGCGCATCCACCCAAGGAAACAGCCAGCAAGACACACGCCAATGATCCGGCTCTGCTATCCATCGCCGCCGCCCCCCGTTTAACTAACTTAATACTGACCAAGCAATGTTGATGCTCGGTTACGGGCTGGTCGAAGCTGTGGTCGGCGTACCGCCGATCACGATCACGGACGAACCGCTGCCGACATTGCTGAGCGCCGAGCTCAAGCCGGAGAGGTCGGGCGTGTTGTTGCTGCCGGACTTGGTGCCCATGCCCTGAGCCTGGGCGGTGCTGAGAAGGAAGTTGCCGTTCAGCGGATTGCCGTTGAAGGTCGGGCTGACGGGCCGATAGATCTGTTCGGTCGCGAAGCTGGGCGCTGTGAGAATCGCCAACGCGGCAGCGGCTAGCAGAAACTTCGACTTCATCCTACCCTCCTATAAGCTACAAACAATTCTTCTCAACGTCTGATCGGCAGGCCTCCGATCACCAATGCGCCGTTCGGTAATCGTCCGACGAGGAGGTTCAGCGGCGCTGCACCATTTCCCTGCAGGACGCCGACCGACGTTCCTGACGTACCAAGTAACACAAGATTGGATTGAAGGTTGTTGCCAGCCTGCAACACGCCGACCGCATTGTTGTGTCCGCCGATGATGCCGACGTTGGAGACGTTACCAAAGCCGCTTTGGGCCTGGAAAACCGAGTTATACGAGCCGATTTGCAAGGTGCTCGCGTAATTTCCGCCAGTTATTTTCGGCGTGGCCATCTCCGGCAGGGACATCTTTTGTCGATTACCGTTAGCGAAATTTGCAGCAGTGCCGTTGCTGAGCGAAGAGGGCGCTAATCCGATCACGGGCGTACCACCGTTGCCGGTAGCCTGTGAAATATAGGCTGTTTCCGCGTGTGCGATCGTCGCGTGTCCAAGGCCCACGGCTGCGACGGCCAGCGCGGCCGCCATCGAGGAGAACCGCGATTTCATGGTGAAACACATGATACGCTCCCTTGATTGGATCTTATCGTTAGTTCGGCCCGAATTTTCGCTTCTGGGGACTGATCGATAATGACGCTGGTCAGCACCTGGTCCGTAGGGCCGGTGAGTTCGAAAGTTCCGCTCTGGGCGTTTTGACTCACGCCGCTTGTCGATTGTTTGAAGACGTTCAGTTGATACTCGCCCGCCGCGGCGCGCTGCGCGTGAAGCACTGCGTCGATCCGTAGAAGATTGCGGTCCGGCGTATTCCTGATCTCGCAGTCGAGTCCCGTCGTCTTGCTCGCGTTGGCGGCGGACGACCAAGTCGAAATCAGCAGCAGGCCCACACTGCATCGGGCGAGGCGACTGAAATTTCGTGACACGACAAACATCGAAATGACGACTCTGGATCTGTGTGAACGAGTTTGAACTAATCGCCTTGCGTGATGCGGAATTTGAAAGTGATCGTCGTCCACTTTGGGTTCTTTGCGGCGAAATCATTCAGTCAGCGCCGCTCATCGCCGAGGTTTGGATAGTTAAACGAGGTTTAATTGCCTCCACAAGAGTGGACTGTGAGTTGAATTAATTTGTCATCGGCCGGGTGGCTGTGTCGGCCAAAGAATCAAAAAAGTCACGATTTTTCGGCGTTTTGTGCACTACTTTTGCCGGAAATCCGACCGCGTTGACATATGAGTCAACACTGGCGAGGCGGCGGTTCCGTGCCGCGTTGACCTGTATGTCAACGCGCCAGGTGGCAATCGACCGTTAGTGTCTCGATTCCCCAAAAACCGACGTGTTAGCTGGCTGTTAGTTCGGTCTGTGGTTCGCGGTTGGGTTGACAGTTAAAGTAAACAACCGGTTTACGGTTGTCCGAATAGTTAAGTTGGAGTTAAATCGATTTTGAGGGCGGCGATGGTCGTCGACCCCGCTTCGGATAACAGGGAATAAAAACATGCGTATGCTGACAACGTTGGCCGTCCTGTTGGCCACGACGTCGCTGGCTTCCGCCGCGAGCAATGAGTCGTTCATCCTGCAGGCTGGATCGACCAACCACGCGATCGCCGGTCAGACCGGTGGTAACAACAAGCAGGGCACCGTCCAGGTCGGCCGCGGCAACTCGGCGCTGACCGCGCAGAGCGCAGCTTCGTCGAAGACCAACGAGTCGGGTGTGCTGCAGATGGGCGTGCAGAACGGCGCCGTTGCGCTGCAGACCGGCGGCAACAACAAGCAGGGCACCGTGCAGGGCGGCGTGCGCAACTTTGCCGTCACCTCGCAGAAGGGCCGCCAGAGCGCTGCTAACCCGAACGATTCGACGACCGCCCAGTTCGGCGCGTTCAACGGTTCGATCGTGAATCAGAAGGACGGCAACAACAAGCAGACCACGCTGCAGGTCGGCGGCAGCAACTTCGCGGCGACCTCGCAGGATAACGCCGGCAACAACAAGAACACCTCCTCGACCACCCAGCTCGGCGCCTTCAACAGCGCGCTGGTCGGCCAGACCGGCGGCAACAACAATCAGACCACTCTGAGCGTCGGCGTCGGCAACTTCGCCGCCACCAGCCAGAGCGGCGTTGCCGGCCGCACCAACGAGTCGTCCACCGTCCAGTTCGGCGGCTTCAACCGGTCGTTCGCCGGTCAGGCCGGCGGCGGCAACGATCAGGGCACGATGCAGTTCGGCTATGGCAACCTGTCGGCGACTGGCCAGAACGCCAACGCCCAGGGCGCCACCAACTCGGCGCTGACCACGCAGTTTGGCATCGGCAACAAGGCGATGACCCTGCAGAGCACCAAGGGCTCGCCGAGCTTCGCTGCGAACGACGGCTCGCTCAGCGGCAGCATCAAGACCACCGAGAAGTATGCGACGATCAAGTTGTCGCCCCCCTTCTACCAGATCAATCAGCCTGGAACGACCAGCTACGGACCGGTGCCGTTCGCGTACAATGCTCCTGCGGTTTACGGCGGCGTTAATGCTGCGAGCACCCTGCAGGTCGGTAAGGGCAACTCCGCTCTGACGGTGCAGAATTCGGAAGGTGCTCGTACCGGTGGCTCGCTTTCGAAGAGCTTCTCGGTTCCGGTTGGTTCGGGTGTCAAGTATAACGTGCTGCCTGATCCGACCAAGACGGTCTACGGCACGGTCACTGCCACCGCCGAGCTTCCGCAGTCGATCGCGCTGAACGGCGTCAACAACAACGCGTCGACCGTCCAGGTCGGCAAGAAGAACGCCGCGATCACCCTGCAGGACGGCGTTAGCGCTCTGCCGGTGTCGAACGACTCGCTCGTCGCGCAGTTCGGTGAGAAGAACGGCGCGCTGGTCAGCCAGCAGAACGGCCTGAACGGCCAAGCCACTATCCAGCTCGGTGACCGCAACAACGCCGTCACCCTGCAGAAGAACGCCCCGGTGTCCGGCACGGTCAACGCCGCGGCGACCATCCAGGCCGGCTCGAAGAACCGCGCCTTCACCAACCAGGTCGCCAATCCGCTCAACGCCGGTCTCAACGGATCGCTGATTGCCCAGTTCGGTAACAGCAATACCGCGATCGCCGCCCAGAGCACCGGCCTGCAGCCGATGATCGGCGCTCTGAACACCCAGGCGACCGTCCAGGTCGGCACCGGCAACTACGCCGTGACCGCCCAGAACAGCGCGACCGTGACCAACACCTCGGTGACGGCGCAGTTCGGCTCGCACAACGTTGCGTTCACCTCGCAGCACTAAGATGCCTTCGGACGGCGGGACCTCGGTCCCGCCGTCTTTTCTCCAGGCGGCCGAGTACCGCGGCCGCATCTGTCATCGTCAAGATTCTGCAGGTTTCGCTCAGGAAGTGGCCTTTGGGGCGCGCGAATTCCTTAATAGACCGGTCCGGTATCTTGTTCCGTTGAACCGTTGTGCGGCCAAAACATACTAAATCTTAGGGCCCAGGGGCCCGCTGCTTGGTGGGATGGATATTCGGCAACACTCCGCCCGTATTCATTCAGCAAGCCAACAAAAAAGGGCTGTCAACCTGTCCGCTTTGGTGCACAATAAACACTACTTGCAAGTGATAGGACGGCGCTACGTTGTATTGAGGATCGCGGCTGGGTAGGAGGTTCCGCAGTGTCGTCTTATCATTTTGATATCGGCGGTCGCGCGCAGAAGGCAGGACGATTTATTGCCCGCGTACGCGACGAATTGCTCAAGGTGCTTTCAGAAAAGAAGAGGGACGGCCTGACCCAACAGGCACTCGCCAAACGCCTCGGCGTCAATCGTTCCGTGATCAATCGCCAGCTCTCCGGCGAAAGCAATCTCACCTTACGCAGCCTCGCTGATCTGGCCTGGGCCATGGACATGGAGCTGTCGTTCGAGCTCCGCCAGCCCGAACGGCATCCCGGACAGAACGAGCCGGTGACGACCTCGACGCTCAGCTACGGACAGATCAAGGTCGTTAATATCCGCTCGGTGAAAAACGACTGCATCCCGGACCAGCGCGCGCGCAACTCCAATTATCAGAGTTTCTCGGGCGCCGCGGAGTAGGCTGTCATGGCTTTCCCGGACACGGCGGTCGTTGTCAGGATCTCCTGAGCGGCCCGACCGCGCGACAATCCGATCATGTTGCGGTCGTCAGTCAGATCATTTGATCTTCGCCGACGCATTGGATGGTGAGCGGCCGCTGTGCCGCAAACCGCGTGTTCGGTCTCTCGCATTATCGACCGTGCGCAGATCGTTGCGCGATGTTTCTGATCATTACAACGACAAGGCCAGTCTCGTGGTCCGCGGTGAGGTCCTCGGACATCCGAGCGCGCCAATCTCGATCGCCACCCAACCGCGCGACGTTCAAAGTGAGCTCTACGCCTGAGACAGGCGCTGTTTGTTGGCAGCGCTTTCGAGGCGTCGCTACGATTCAGTGAGAGACAGAACAGCTCTGGAATTGAGGGCTGGGCGTGCGATGCGCGGTCTGTGGTCGGATCTTCATCAGCGAAGTCCGGTGCGAACGGGGAGGGAGTCCGTCAATGCGACCGGTTGCGGCTTAGGTCTGCGCCGGAGTGTTGCTTACGGCTGGCTTGACCTCGGCAAAGTCGTCGATCGCGGCAGCGGCGATCGACGGGAGATCTCAGTTGATGGCGGCTGGTCCGTGCTCGAGGGCGACCTGAGGCGCTGCTTGCGACGAGACGGCGAGCGATCCGAGATGTAGTTCGGTGGGGCTGTCGTTGATGACGGCGCGCACGTGGATCATGCCCGGCGATTTGATTTCGCACGGTGAAAAAATCAGGCTTGCCGCCACCACGATGTAGGGCATCATCGGCTGATCTTTCGGCAGGCTGGTGAGAAGATTGATTTGGTCCTGCAGCGCAGGCACTTCAATGGTCTCCTCAGCGATCGGCCTGTCTTCTCCCGGTAGATAGCAACGGACCCGCAGTGATTTGTACGGCTGGTCCGCGGGCGAGAAGACGTTGAAGTGCACACACAGCTTGGGCAGCGACAGCGGAAACTCGTTGGTCACGAACATCGCCGAGTTGTAGCACCCGATAAAGCTGAGTTTTCCGCCGGCCTCGGTCCGAATGTCGTCGCAGAAGATGCAATAACCGTATCGTTCCATTTGAGCTCGCTTGAAAAAAGGGTGTCAGAAAAGCATGTGGGCCAAAAGGCCTGCTGAGTCCGTTATCTCAGTCGGCGCGCAGGGCCGGATCGAGCATTCTAGCCCGTGTCGTCCGAACATTCCGATCGAAAGATCGATCGGTTTCAGTGTCGGATCGGTCCCAACGGACATCCATCACTGCGGTTCGACACCGATCCGCGTCCGACAGAATTAATTTCCGTGCTGCGCACTTTGCGGGATTGGATAGCGACGAGACCGCCCCGTCGAATAGGCCAGCTAACTGCCCGGCCGGCACGGCCGTTAGGTGTTCGCGCGCCGGCGAGGCCCCGGAAACAGCAACGCTTATTGAGGTAGCAAAGCGCGTAGTGACTGTTGAATAGCCGCCATCTTCACATTGAAATGACGTCATCGGGTGAACTCCCTGTGACACACAGGGTAGCACCTATACCCAATTCTCGTCGAATTCGGCGGACTGATGTACGGTAACCTTTATATAAATTGTGATCTTTTACGTGATCGGTCCAATCGCCGAAAACTGCCACGAAACAGTCCTTGCGCAAGAACCACCCGAAGATGCGCACGTCGGGAGTCTTCAACTCCCACACGGCACTTTGCTCGACGCGTATCATCCTGAATTGACGGACATAAACCAACGGTCGTCCGGAAATATAGGCGTAGAACAGTGCATCGACTTGTTCGGCGGGTGTCGCTTCGCCGAGCCTCTGCTCCGGCTCCGCGCCCCCCAACAAGTTCTCCAGCCATTCGATGAAATTCGGGGTGCCATACAGCAGCCGAGCCGGCTGCGCGCCCGCTCCGAGATCCACCTCGATCCGTCGTATCGCCCCTTGCCGCAGCAGATCCTCGATCGTCACGTGTCCCCGCGCGCTCCCCTTACGATCAGACTCTGTTGCTCCGTAGCGCCCGCAAGAGTACCGCCGGCGTCCACCGAGCTGCCGGAGTCCCCACCGGCAGTCCGACCAGATTCCCCTGCAATTTCGGTCACCTCGTGGCCGAATTTTGCAATTCACGCTTTCGTCCAGCGCCCCGTCGATCGACGCGCATCCTCCAACAGCACCAGAGACAGCTCAAGATAGACTGCAGCCGATGGTTGTGTGAGTGCTTTCTGCGCCTCATTCACAGCGAGCGTTTGCCGGTCATTGCCCTACCGATTTTCAATTCCCGGAGCGCTCGCTGGGCGTCGAGATCATTGTGCGAGGTTAACTCCGGCGAGGGCAGGGCGCGCGCGCCGCGATCCACATTGGAGAAGGCATAACGTTAATAAATACCTTCGGTATTGGCTAAGAATCTCAGCACTTCATCATGGATTAAGTGCCCGCATGATCGCCGTCAGACGGCGGACAAACGGCTCAACAAACCCGTGGCTGAGGTAGGCGTTTGGTCTGTCCTTCGGCTTGCCGAGGTCTGCCTGAACGATCCGAGGAGCGCGTCGACCGGGTCGTAGTTCTCGGCCGATGCGTCGATCTGCAGCGGGCGTGGCGCGGCAATCGCGACGATGGCGTTGACCGTCGCACCTCGTTTCCGATGAAATCGATCACGAGCGCGCCCCGATCTGGAGAGACGGCGGATGACCTGCCGCCGTTTGTGAGCGAGGGCCGAGGTCGGTATCAGTTCGGAGATTGCCCCACATTCTGATAGACAGTTGATCTGGCGCTTGCTTGGAAAGGCGGCATGGTCCCGGAGCTCAACAAATTACGTGTCGCGATCGGTTCGTCGACGGCGATCGGCCTGCGGGCGCTCGCGAAACTGCCCTATGGCCCGCAGCTCATCCGCGCCGCGGCGAGCCGCCCCGGAATCGAACGCTGGTTGAGGGCGCTGCTGTGCGTCTATCAACCGTTTCCGGACATCGAGACAGCGACCCAATATATCCGGAGGTTCATTCCGGCCGGCCACGAGCATTCCGATGTGGTGAGCCAGCTCAAGCAGTTCGCCGACGTCACCCGAGAGAGCGACTATCCGGTTCTGTTCTATCTGTCCGGCTACGCGCCGAGCCTGTCGACCGTGTTCGATCTCGGCGGCGGGATCGGGAATCTGTTCTACCCCTACGACCGCGAATTGCGGCTGCCTGCGACGCTGCGCTGGATGGTACACGATCTTCCCGACAAGGAAGAGATCGTGCTGCAGTTCGCCAAATCGCGCAACGAACCGCGGATCGGGTTTTCGCGCCGGATGGAAGATGCCTCCGGGGCCGATCTGTTTATTGTCTCCGGGGCGCTGCATTATTTCGAAGACGAGCTGGCGGTGATCCTCGGCCGGCTTGCCGAATTGCCGCGGCTGGCGGTCGTCAACCGGACGCCGTTCTCTCAGGCGGATCCGATCGTGACGACGCAGGTGGGTGACGGCTATGTGCACGCCTGCAAGCTCCACAGCCTGGCGGGCACGATCGCGGGCATGGAAGCCATTGGATATCGGTTTGTTGCGAAATGGCCGGTCCACGAACGGGCAAGCCGGGTGCCGCTGCGGCCGGACCTGAACGATACGTACTGGGGCCTGTTTTTCGTGCTCGACGCCGACCGCCGGCAAACGGCCGTTCCCCGATAAGCTCTTCGTCTTCGCCCCCCGACCCACGGAATGCCGGTCATGTCGTCGCGACTGGTTCGTCGCGTGGATAGTGTCGAGCGAGTCGAGGTCGCGTGTACCTGTGCCGAAGAATTAGTCGGGCCATCGGCACGTTGACATATATGTCAACGTGCCTCGTCGAAATAACTGATGATACCGCCCAGCCTGCGAGCGACGTGCTCTTTTACCAGCTTTTTCCCGGCTCAGTTAACCGTTGACTAATCAGTTTGTTGCCGGCCGCCTCCAAAAGGTGTTCGATCCTCACTCTGGGCGTGGGCGGTGAACAGCCCGCATCTGGTTCATAGAGGGGTGAGCCATGCTCCAACGATTGCTTTATTTCATTGCCGGCGTCGACCGGGAGCTGATCGCCCGCTGTCCGCCAACCGACCGAATTTGGGCGATGCAGATCGGCTTCTCGCTCTGCCTGTCGTTCCTGGTGGTGTTCGGCGTCTCGTACTACGCCCTCGGCTATATCGTCGGCTCGACCGCGCTGCGATCCTCGATTGCGGTCGTGATCGCGCTCACCGTGATGATGTTCGACCGCGCGCTGTTTCAGTCGGACTGGTTTGTGCAAGGCGCGTTCTGGCTCGACGACGATCAGTCGAAAAAGATCGGGGAGGGGCTGAGGCGTTCGGTTTGGCAGTTCGTCCGCATCACGGCGCGCCTCGCCATCTCGCTCGGACTGGCCTGGGTCATCGCTCTGTTTCTCGAGCTCGCGCTATTCTCCGACGCCATCTCCCAGAAGATCGATCGGGATCGGGTCGCGGGCAATCGTCCGATCTACGAGCAGATCGACAAATATGCGTCGGGGCTGGATCGCGAGATCGCGGAAAGTCGCGCTCAATTGACCGCCATCGAACAGCATCAGCGGGAGCTGCTCGCGCAGGCGCCGCTTCCCTCCGATAGTCCAGCCGCTGCGGACCCCGAGGCCGACCGCGAATTGAAGGCGCTGGCTGAACGCGAAGCCACCGTCCGCGGTGAGGTCAGGGAGCTGGAAGCGACGATCAGGGATCAGTCTCTCGATATGAGCGCGGAGCAGTTCGGAGAGAAGCTGCGCCCGACCAATAGCGGGCGGGCCGGCGCCGGAAGACGCTATGAACTCGCCAAGAAGCAGAAGGAAGCTGCCGAGACGCTGCTGCAGTCGCGCCAGGCTGAGCTGTCCGACATCGTTGCGCGGCGCGAGCGCGTGAAGAACGACGCGGCCGCGCGGCTGGCGGCGGACATCTCCCAACGCGACGATCAGAAGCAGGACTTCGCCGCAAAACGCGTAGCGATCCAGAAGCAGGTCGACACCGCGCGCGCCAACCTGCAGCTGCTGGAAAGCCAGCGGGAAGCCAAGGTTCAGCGCTATCGTGAGCGCACGCTGGAAGGCTCGTTCGTGCAGCAGCGGAAGGACAGCAACGATCCGCTGGTGCGGCTGACTGCCTATCAGGCCTTGAAGAGCGATCCGCAGGAAGGCCAGGCGATCACGCTATTCTCGTGGATGATCCGGCTGTTTGTGGTGTTTCTCGAAATCGTACCGGTGGTCACCAAGATCTTCTTCTCGCCCCCGAGCATGTACGCGATCAACGTCCAGTCACAGCTTAAGTCTGCGCGGGTCGCCGCACGGTCGATGACGTGGAAGCTGGCTGAGGACGAGCCGGAGCTCGATCGGAAGATGCCAGAGCCTGTCGCGCCGATCGAGCCGGCTCATGCAGACGACCGGGTGACCCCGATATTCCCGAGGTTCGAGCCGCCCGAGACGGTCCGCGCGCCATCGAATCCGACTGCACGACGGCGATGGGGACTGCCGGTACGGAAAGCGAAGGAAGAGTATCCGGCGCCCACCAACGACCAGCCGATCGTCGCGACGATCCCGGTGCCTGCCGAGACCAGCGACAAGACCGAGGCCCAGCTGGCGGATGAGGTTTCAGGTGTGCCATTGGCCGCGGTGGAGCGCGAGCCCTTGGTGGAGGAAGCCGTTCCCGCCAGCCCGCCCGAGGAGGCTGAGCGCGTGGTGGTGGTTTACAACGGCGGCGGTATGCGTGACGTAGGTTCCGGCTCCCACGCGCCGGCGGAGATCGAGGTCGCCACGCCGCGTCGCGCCTGACAGAGACGATGAGAGTTACGCCATGGGCTGAGTCTTTCGATCTGTGCGAGGCCGCATCTTCGGGTTGAGCGTGATGCGATCTCTCCAATAGATCCGGGATAGAGGCTTGTGGCGTTCCTGGACCTGCGGCGGTGGGGCCGCGAGGTGGACGTGTTCGGTCATCCCAGGGGAGGCGTGTTGACTCGACAATTCGTTGCAACCACAAAGAGATCGTAATCAGAGTTGGGTGTCTTCGATGAACGCTGTCGGGAAGTCTGCGAACGATCCTCGGTGTGTCCCCTTGATCATGTGCGGCGGCGCTGGGACGCGGCTATGGCCGGCCTCCCGTGAGGTGCGGCCGAAGCAGTTTCTGCCGCTGTTTGGGCCGCGCTCGACGTTCCAGGAGACGCTGCTGCGGGTGTCGGACCCGGCGCTGTTCGGCCGGCCGATCATCATCACCAACACTGCCTACCGCTTCATGGTGCGCGACCAGCTCGCGGAGATCGGGATCGAGGCCGACGTCCTGCTCGAGCCGGCGCGGCGGGACTCCGGTCCCGCGATCGTGGCGGGTGCAGTGTTCGCCGAGCAGCGTGAGCCGGGCGCGATCGTGCTCGCGCTCGCGGCCGATCACGTGGTGCGCGACAAGGATGCTTTCATCGCCGCCTGCCGCGATGGTCTGGCGGGCGTGGCCGAGGGCCGGATTGTGACCTTCGGGGTGAAGCCGGAGCGTCCCGCGACCGAGTACGGCTACATCTCTCCCGGCGACGCGATCGTCGGCAAGGTCCGCAACGTCGCAAAGTTCGTCGAGAAGCCGGACCTCGCCACCGCCGAACGCTATGTCGCGGCGGGCTATCTGTGGAACAGCGGCAACTTCATGTTCCCGGCGGCGGCCCTGCTCGAAGAATACAATGCGGTCGATCCGGACAGCGTTGCGACCATCACCGAGGCGGTGACGACGGCCGGGCGCGACCTGGGATTCGTGACGCTGCCGGAAGCCTCGTTCGGCAAAGCCAAGCCGATCTCGATCGATTACGCGGTGATGGAGAAGACCAAGCGCGCCGCCGTGGTGCCGGTCGATTGCGGCTGGTCGGATGTCGGATCCTGGCGCGCGGTGTGGGAGCTCACCGCCAAGGACGGCGGCGGCAATGCCGCGCAAGGCCCCGCGGTGTTCGAAGATTCCCGCAATTGCCACGTGTCCAGCGACCACACCCTGGTCGCGCTCGAAGGCGTCGACGATCTCGTGGTGGTCGCGACCCAGGACGCGGTGCTGGTGTCCCGTCAGAAGGACAGCAACGGACTGAAGCGGCTGGTCGCCAAGGTCAAGACGGTGGCGCCCGAGGTTACCGACCACCACGCCCAGGTCCATCGCCCATGGGGCTCCTACCGCTCGCTGGATTCCGGTGACCGGCATCAGGTCAAGCGTATCATCGTCAAGCCCGGCGAGCGGCTGTCGCTGCAGAAGCACCACCACCGTTCCGAGCATTGGATCGTGGTGCGCGGCACCGCGCAGGTGACGGTCGACGAACTGATCAAGATCATCCACGAGAACGAGTCGATCTACATCCCGATCGGGGCCACCCACCGGCTGGAGAACCCGGGCAAGATCACGCTCGAGCTGATCGAAGTGCAGACCGGCAGCTATCTGGGCGAAGACGACATCATCCGGTTCGACGACGACTATCGTCGGTCGTAAACCGATCGCTGTCCCGCCGCGCCCTTCCTTGTTGCGAAAGACCGCCATGTTCCCGACGCCGCAGCCGCTTCTGACGGCTAACACTTACGCCTATGAATCCGAGCCGATGGTGAAGCCCACCGGCTTCCGCGAGTACGATGCGCGCTGGCTGTTCGGCCAGGAGATCAACCTGATGGGGGTGCAGGCGCTCGGCATGGGCCTCGGCACGCTGATCGCCGAACTCGGCCGGCCGCAGGAAATCGTCACCGGGCACGACTTCCGCGGCTATTCGGCCTCGATCAAATACGCGCTGATCGCCGGCCTGATGGCGTCCGGCTGCAAGGTGCACGACATCGGCCTGGCCGTGACGCCGATGGCGTATTTCGCGCAGTTCGACCTCGACGTGCCGTGCGTTGCGATGGTCACCGCCTCGCACAACGACAATGGCTGGACCGGCGTCAAGATGGGCGCCAACAGGCCGCTGACCTTCGGCCCCGACGAGATGAACCGGCTGAAGGAGATCGTGCTCGGCGCAGCGTTCAAGCAGGGCGCCGGCTCGTATGTGTTTCATCCGAATTTCCCGGCGCGCTACATCGGCGATCTCACCAAGCATGCCAAGCTGAAGCGCAAACTCAAGGTGGTGGTCGCCTGCGGCAACGGCACCGCCGGCGCCTTTGCCCCGCAGGTGATGGAGGCGATCGGCTGCGAGGTGGTCCCACTCGACACCGAGCTCGATCACACCTTCCCGAAGTACAATCCCAACCCCGAAGACATGGAGATGCTGCACGCGATCCGCGACGCGGTGCTGCAGCACAAGGCCGATCTCGGCCTCGGCTTCGACGGCGACGGTGACCGCTGCGGCGTGGTCGACGACACCGGCGAGGAAATCTTCGCCGACAAGGTCGGCGTGATGCTGGCGCGCGACATGTCGGCGATCCATCCGAACGCGCGCTTCGTCGTCGACGTCAAATCCACCGGCCTGTTCGCGACCGATCCGGTACTGCAACAGCAGGGTGCCCAGACAGAATACTGGAAGACCGGCCACTCCTACATGAAGCGCCGCACCAATGAGAGCAAGGCGCTCGCAGGCTTCGAGAAGTCGGGCCACTTCTTCTTCAACGCGCCGCTCGGTCGCGGCTATGACGACGGCTTGGTGTCGGCGATCGCGATCTGCGAGATGCTCGACCGCGCGCCCGGCAAGTCGATGTCGCAGCTGAAAGACGCGCTGCCGAAGACCTGGTCGTCGCCGACGATGTCGCCGCATTGCGCCGATGAGGTGAAGTATCGCGTGATCGACGAGGTCGTGAAGCACTTCGAAAAAGCGCAGAAGAACGGCGACCAGGTCGCCGGCCAGCCGATCCGCGATCTCGTCACCGTCAACGGCGTCCGCGTCACCTGCGAAGATGGCAGCTGGGGCCTGGTCCGCGCCTCCTCGAACAAACCCGAACTGGTCGTGGTGGTTGAGAGCCCGGTGTCGGAGCAGCGGATGCACGACATGTTCGAAGCCGTGAACGTTGTGCTGCGCCAGCATCCCGAAGTGGGTGCGTATAACCAGACGATCTGAGCCCTGTCGCCCGACAAGATCGGGCACGGCCAATGCCGACAGCGCTGAACGCCTATAGGGTGTCTGCAGAGCTCAGGAAGCTGCCATATGACAGGGCAGGTTGGCGGCGTCAGCCGTCACCGTCGCCCTAGGAGGAGGCGGTTGCCGGAGCCAGAGCCACGAGCGAACCGAGGCCTCTGACATATCCGACACGGTCGGCCGGCGTTGGCTGCCACCAATCAGAGATCAGCTGCTCACGTCCTTTATAGTGCGTGATAAGATCAGCAAACGGACGCTCATTCAGCGGGATCGCGGATTCCAGCTTGTAGATCGACCTGGTGCCCTCCTGTGCATCGAGCTCATCGCTGAAGCGCTGGATTTCCAGACCGCGATAGTTGGGCATCATGTGAAGGAAGCCCAAATGGGCCAGCCGGCTGAGCTGCAGCAGTTCGATCACCGACAGATCAACGCGGATGTAGCCCTCGGCCGGCGCCATCATCTCGACGCCTTGCGCTTGGCCCTTCGAACAGCAGGCTTCGCCGATAGCGTCAGCCAGAATCGAGAGCTGAAGATGGTAACGCTCGATATCCTTGGCTTTCAGATGGGGACGCTGGCTGAACATCGCTTTGATGTCGGCCATCGCTTTCGAAACTCCCTCGGGAGTTGCTCTGGCGGCCATCTCGTAGTGGCGGCCAATCCCCCGGACGATCTGCCGGACGGCTTCGTCCATGCCCCTAATTCGCCCGTGCTGGTAGTATGATCTGGCCGAAGACCAGCACGCCCACAAAAGGGCGGCCAGAAGGCCGACGACTATCAGCAGAACGATCATTCCAGCCCCCGCTTGAATGTCTCGAAACAAGCCCCTTAGCGCAGTCCCGTGTCACTGTAATGAGTTCTGGTAATTCAATGGTAAACTAATCAGCGGCGGCGCAAAGTGTCGCGAGGGGGATCATCCGAGTAATTCCCGTGGGATGATTACATCGGGATGACGATGTGTCCGCGCCGTCTGGGTGCCGATCGGTGAGCTCGATCCGGCCCAAGTATTTCAACGGGGCAGCTAAGAACTAGCCCCGCTGGGATCGGTCCGAAACAGACGGCGTGCTTACGCCGGGACGGGCGAGTCGCGCGTCCCCCCGGTCGTTGCCCTCAACGCCTTCATCCTTTCCCCGGCAGGACGCTCGCCAGCAGCTCCTTGGCGCTGTTGGTGAGGACGCTGCCGAGTTCGGGTTCGCTGCCCATCATGGTCATGAAGTTCTTGGCGTCTTTCAGCGTGATGTGGGGCGGCAACGGCGGGACGTTGGGGTCGGTGTAGGCTTCGAAGATCACCGGGCGGTCGGCCGACAAGGCTTCGTCCCAGGCCGCGCCGACGCGGTCGGGGTTGTCGACGAAGATACCCTTCAGCCCGATCAATTCGGCGTAGCGGTGGTAGGGGAAGTCGGGAATGCTCTGGGTCGACTCGGTCTTGCCGGCGCCGAGCTGGATGCGCTCCTCCCAGGTCACCTGATTGAGGTCGCGATTGTTGAGCACCAGCACGATCAGCCGCGGGTCCGACCACTGCTTCCAGTATTTGGCGATAGTGATCATCTCGTTGAGGCCGTTCATCTGCATTGCGCCGTCGCCCATGCAGGCGATCACCGTGCGGTCCGGATAGGCCATCTTGGCCGCGACCGCGTAGGGCGTACCGGCGCCGAGCGAGGCGAGGCCGCCGGACAGCGATCCCTTCATGCCGCGGCGCATCTTCAGGTCGCGCGCGTACCAGTTCGCCACCGATCCTGAATCTGCGGTGACGATGGCGTTGTCGGGCAGCCGCGGCGACAGCTCCCAGAACACACGCTGCGGATTGAGCGGTTCGGCGCTCTGCAGCGCGCGGTTCTCCAGCGTCTTCCACCATGAAGCCACACCGCGCACGATGCCGCGCCGCCACGAGGTCTCGTCCTTCTGGTTCAGCAGCGGCAATAGGGCGCGTAGCGTCCTGGCGCTGTCGCCGATCAGGTTGACCTCCATCGGATAGCGCAGGCTGAGGCGGCGGCCGTCGACGTCGATCTGCACGCCCCGGGCATCGCCGGGCTTTGGCAGGAATTCGCTGTAGGGAAACGACGAGCCGACCATCAGCAGCGTGTCACAGCCCTTCATCAGGTCCCAGCTCGGCCGGGTGCCGAGCAGACCGATCGAGCCGGTGACGAACGGCAGATCATCGGGCACGGCGGCCTTGCCGAGCAGCGCCTTGGCGACGCCGGCCTGCAGCCGCTCGGCCACCGCAATCACCTCGTCGGTGGCGTCGAGCGCCCCGGCGCCCACCAGGATCGCCACCTTGCTGCCGGCGTTCAGCACCTGCGCGGCGGCCTTCAGGCCGGCTTCATCGGGCACCTGCGCCGGGTAGGCGTGGCCGATGCCGGTGTGGGTGGCGCCGTGCGCCATCGGCGGGTCTTCGTAGTCGAGGCCTTGCAGATCGTTCGGCAGGGTCACGCAGGCGACGCCGCGCTTGTCGTGGGCGATCCGCACCGCGCGGTCGATCAGATGGCGCACCTGCGACGGCACGCTGGCGGTCGCGACGTATTCGCTGACCTCGCCGAACAGAGTTTGCAGGTCGACTTCCTGCTGATAGTCAGCCCCGATCGCACTGCGCGCCTGCTGGCCAAGCAGCGCCACCACCGGCACGTGATCCATCTTGGCATCGTACAGGCCGTTGAGCAGGTGGATCGCGCCCGGCCCTGAGGTCGCGTAGCAAAGTCCGACCTCCCCGGTGAACTTGGCATGCGCCGACGCCATGAACGCGGCCATCTCTTCGTGGCGGACCTGGACGTATTCGATACGGTCCTTGGCTTTCTCCAGCGCGACGTCGAGACCGCCGACACCGTCTCCCGGATAGCCGTAGACCCGCCGCAGGCCCCACTCGGCCAGTCGCTGCCAGACGAACTCGCTCACATTCATGTCGATGACCCGTGTTTGTGCCCGCCGTCGCGGGGCGACGGCGCAAGTGCGGGATCAACGATGGCTTGGAGCAAACGTTGCAGCGCGGGGCGGCAGTGGGGGATGCGGCGCTGCCGGTCTCACCGCCTTTTGAGGCGGCCTTCGTCAGGCCGCGCCGGTGAGGCGCAGGATCGCCTGCACGACGAACTGGCTCGATTGCGCGATGAACTGCGTGGCGATGCCGATGCCGGCCAGCGGCAGGATGAAGATCAGCCCGAGCAGGATCAGCATGCCGTAGGGCTCCACCCGGGCCAGCGGATGCGCCAGCACCCGCGGCAGGATGCCGACGGCGATCCGGCCGCCGTCGAGCGGCGGAATCGGCAGCAGGTTGAAGATTGCCAGCACCACGTTGATCAAGAGCGCGTTGACGAGGTTCTGCGCCAGCCACTGGCCGGCTTCACCGGGCACATAGCCGACGACGTGAAACGCCAGCGCAGCGACCGCCGCGAGAATAAGATTGATCGCCGGACCGGCTGCGGCGACCAGCACCATGTCGCGGCGCGGATTGCGCAAATTGCGGAAGTTCACCGGCACCGGCTTGGCGTAGCCGAACAGAAACGGCGATTGCATCACCAGCAGCAGCAGCGGCAGCAGCACGGGGCCGAACGGATCGATGTGCTTGATCGGGTTGAAGCTGACCCGGCCAAGCATCCAGGCGGTGTTGTCGCCGCAAAGCTTGGCCACATAGGCGTGGGCAGCTTCGTGGAACGTGATCGCGATCAGGAGCGGCAGCGCCCAGACCGAGATCACCACCATCATGTTGGACAACGAGCCTGTCATGTCGATCCACTCGGGTTGGGATCGATCGGGAAGCCGAAGATCCGAAGCGGGAACCAGCGAGATATAGAAGCCACGCCGACGCTGCGCCAGCGCCGGCGGCGATGATGGACTCAAAGTAATCCAGGACCTTGCGGCAGGCAGTTGTTTATCTCCTCTTAACCATCGGCACCTTGGGGCGCCGCGACGGAGCGCCGAACCAATTGGTGGAACCTGCCGGAACCTGATGCATTAGCGCTGGCCGGCGAGCGGAACCTGGCTTGCCGCAATGCCGCAAGCGTCATCTTCGAGACAGGCCGCCATGACCACGTTGCCGCCGCATGCTCCGCCGCCCCCGCGTCCGCCGAGGCTTGATCCACTAACCCGCGAACAGGCCCAGATCCGCCGGGCGCAACGCACCGATCGTCTGCTGCGGATTGCGATCATCTGGCTGCTGGTGCTGGCGACGTTCTGGGTGGCGCAGCCTTATCTCAGCGCACTGTGGTTCTCGGCAACGGGCCCGCGGACCGTCACGGCGCGCGGTGAGCTGGCGCCGGCCGAGAAGGCGACAGTCGAGCTGTTCAAGCAGGTGTCGCCCTCGGTGGTGCATGTGTTCGCGCAAAGCAGCCAAAAGGTATCGCCGTTTTTCGCGCAGCAGGAAGCGCCGGTGCAGTCCGGCTCCGGCGTGATCTGGGACGCTGCCGGCCATGTCGTTACCAACAATCACGTCATCCAGAACGCCAGCCAGCTCGGCGTCCGGCTGGCCTCGGGCGAGTTCGTCACCGCGCGGGTGGTGGGGACGGCGCCGAACTACGACCTCGCAGTGCTGCAGCTCGAACGGCCGCACACGCCGCTGCGCCCGATTGCGATCGGCAGCTCGGACGATCTGCAGGTCGGGCAGGCGACCTACGCAATCGGCAATCCCTACGGTCTCGAACAGACGCTCACCACCGGCATCGTCAGCGCATTGCGGCGGCGGCTGCCGACCGCAGCGGCCCACGAGGTGCGCGGCGTGATCCAGACTGACGCGGCGATCAATCCCGGCAATTCCGGCGGCCCGCTGCTCGACAGCGCCGGCCGGCTGATCGGCATCAACACTGCGATCATTTCCGGCTCCGGCGCTTCGGCCGGCATCGGCTTTGCGATCCCGGTCGATGCGGTCAATCGCGTCGTCACCGCGCTGATCACCAACGGCAGCGTGCCTGTGCCGGGCATCGGCATCGTCGCAGCACGCGAGACCGAGACCGCGCAGCTCGGCATCGACGGGGTGGTGATCCTGCGCACGCTGCCGGATTCGCCGGCCGCGCAGGCCGGCCTCGAAGGCGCGACCGACGACGGCTACGTCCGCGACGTCATCACGGGTGCGAACGGCTCGCCGATCCACAGCATGTCTGATCTGGCCGCGGCACTGGAAGAGGCCGGGATCGGCAGCGACGTCAAGCTGACGGTCGAGCGCGACGG
>NZ_QTKI01000418.1:0-4136 GCF_010820945.1 Rhodopseudomonas sp. BR0C11 | reverse complement strand
TCTCCTATGGGCGTCTGAGGTTCAGCGCTGCTTGGCGCTGGCGGTTGCGATTGCCGGGCGACCGTCGCCGAGTGCGACCCAGGCATTCGGATCGCTCTGCGACTGCCGCTTGACGAAGCGGTAGCCAGTCTCGGTCCAGGCGACGACTTCCTCGTTTTGGTTATCGAGGATGAACTCGCCCTTGTCGGTCTTCACCGTCAGCACCGCGTGACCTTCGTTCTTCTTGTCGCGGACCACGGTGATCAGCAGCGCTTCGCGCGGCCAGCCGGCGTCGATCAGCATCTTGCGCTTCAGCAGAACGTAGTCTTCGCAATCGCCGTAACCATCGTTGGGCAGCGACCACTTTTCGATCACGCCCCAGTGGTCCATGTCGGTCAGCGGCTTGATCGTGTCGTTGACCCAGCGATTGACCTTCAGTAGATCCTGCCAAGCGGTCTGCGTCAGCACGATGTCCCGTGCCTGGCTGCGGCTGCCGCGGCACTCCACCGGATTATCCGAGCAGAACTCGATCCAACCGATCGGTGCACGCGTCTCGTCGCCGACGCTGGCGTAGCGAACTCTGTCTTCGGCTTGCGCCGTCGCGGTCAGTGCGACGACGGCGGCAATCACCGCAAGCCCCCGAAATCCCCTGTTGCCCGACATTGTGGCCCCCGTTTCTTGTTGGGACCATCATTTGCACAAACGCTTTGCAGGGCCGCTAAGTCGTCGAAGTAAAGTCGAGACGAATGCAAGTAAAACTGTCGGCGCATTCGATCTATACTTGAATCGAATTTGCGTAAAATTCGAGATATCGGCAATTGATTCAAATTCGAGCTATTAACGCGCGCATCGCTGCGGCACGCGCAGTTTCGCGTCGTTGCGCGACGCGCATTAACCGGCCGGAGCGTCCGGCTGCGAGCGATGTTGAGGCGAAAAAGGGCGGCAAGCGCCGGGAAAGTGAGGTGCTACGCGGCTGTGGATCGCTGCGTTCTGTTCACCGCGCGGTAACGCTGTCTTCGAGCGTTTCTTCGAGTTGCTCGTGCACGAACTCCAGCGCGAAGCCATCGTCGAGGTGACGAACGACGCGGGAGGCGACGCGGCCGAGCAGCACCTGCGAGTTCAGCGGGGGGCGCTGCTCTGCGGCAATCGCGGCGCCGGAGCGCGACATGTCGATGATGCGGCAACTCATCCGGCTGCCGTCGTCGAGCGTCAGCACGGCGATCGGGTTGCGCGGCACGATACGGTCGTGGCGGCGATCTTCCGGCAGATTGAGAATGTCGCGATTGGCGAGCCAGGTGAGCTGGGCCGCGAGCTTGTCGCGCTTACGCGGCGTTGCGGCCAAAGTCATCGCAAAGCCATTGTCGATGATACGGGTGATCTTGCCTTCGACGCGACCGACATGGTCGAGATAGGCGATCACGCGGTCGCCGACATTGCCGATCCCTGGCGCCAACAGGGCCAGCCCGCCGGGCGACATGTTGATCACCTGGCACGGAAATTCACGGCGGTCGGGCAGCATGTAGCGTCCGAGCAGGTGAACTTTCACCCGCTGGAAACGACGACGCTCGAGCGTCGCCGGCTGGCTTTTGGGGTTCTGCAACAACAAAACTGGATTTCCGCTGGCCGGCGCGCTGCCGTAGCCTTCAGCCTAAGGCCAGCACGGTTAACGGCTCGTTAGCAGATCGCTGTCCTCGGTTGTGCCGACTATTCACGCCGCAGATTGGGTTGTGGGCGCAACGGTTGCGATGACATGCGATCGGCAGATCACTTTGCAGGGTCTTCAAGTAACAACTCGCCTCCATCTGAAAGGCCATGTGGCGAGGCCGATGGGTGCCTCAGGCCGCGCCCGATCGCGCTGAAATCCGCGTTGTTCGATCCTGTTTCGTCGTTGGCCCGGTGTTTGCCGCGTAGTCGTACGAAGTGGACTTTGCACGGAGGGCGAAGGATTAAAGTTCCCGGGGAGCCGCAATTGCAGCGGCTTATTTAAAGGGGCCGGGGCGTAGCCAGCTGCGCTATGCCGCGCCAATTTGCGGGGCGGAGCCATGGCCTGCAGTCAATCAGCCAACGACCTGCTCGCGGCTTTGCCGGGGGCGGATTTTGAACTGCTGCGTCCCCATCTTCGCACGATCGACCTGAAATTCGGTCAGGTTCTGGTCGAGGCGGGGGCGCCGCTCGAACAGGCGATTTTCCCTCACGGCGGCATCATCTCCAGCGTGATCGGCCTCGGCAAGGACGAGGCAATCGAGCTCGCGGCGATCGGCCGGGATGGCGCGGTCGGGGCTGAGGCGGCGCACGAGACGGTGGCGACTGCCGGCGCCGTGGTTCGCTATCCGACGACCGCCTCCGCGATCGAGGTGATGCACTTCCGCTACGCCGTCGACCACAGTTCGTCGCTGCGCAGTCTGCTGCTCCGCTATCAATGGATCCGCGCCGTGAGGGCCGAACGGGTGGCGGCATGTAACGCCGCTCACTCTGCCGAAGCGCGTTTGTGCCGCCGCCTGCTGCAATCGCGCGATATGGCTGGGAGCGACTGCATGCAGCTCGGTCAGGATCTGATGGCGCAGATGCTCGGCGTCAAGCGCAACACGATTTCGCTGATCGCTCACGCGCTGCAGCAGCAGGGATTGATCCGCTACAGCCGTGGGCGGCTTGCGATCACCGATGTCGACGGCCTGATGCTGCGTGCCTGCGCCTGCTATAAGACCGACCGCGGTGGCTTCGCCGCAACGGCGGTCGAGCGCCAGCCGAACCTGACTATCCCGCGGCTCTCGCCGGATTATTCCGAGTCGCCGCGACTGCCCTCGTAGACCGTCAGTCCTCGGATCACCTGAAACTTCCGCAGCTTGCGTGGTGGGAAGCGGCGTGGCTGCTGGCCGACCGTTCGCCATGAGGTCAGCCGGAGGTTCGTCAGCGGCCCGATCATTCGGGTGGCGAGGGGGGTTAGGAGGCCGGTGGCGCTTAGGGGCGTGTGGGGGCGTTGGGCGAATGGGAGGAGCAGCAGCTCCAGCGTGACCGGCGTTGCGTTCGGCGCGGTGGCGAGGATACCGGCGACCACCGCGACGGTATCCCCTGATGCGATGTCCAGCACCTGCTCGATCGAGCGTCGCTGCTCCAGCATGAACTGGTTGGTCAGCTTCTCGCCCTTCAGGTCATGGCCGAGCAGGGCGTTCAGCCGGGTACCGGCGAACCGGAACGGGTATCCAGGCGCGTCGCACGACACCACGAACATGTCGCCGAGCAGGCTGCGCAACGCATCCGGCTCGATCGCGCTGCGATCGGGGGCAGCGGCGCCGTCGCGTTGCTTGTCCCAATAGGCGAAGAACGCCTGGCTCGACGGATGCTTCATGGACGACCTTGGTTCGCGGTCGTCACGCGCAGACGGCGTTGGGACAGGACTGTCCCGAAATCGCCCGGCGCGACGCTCCCAGAGTGTTGTGCAGGACCCCTGGTGCAGCGTCCATGCCGCGCAGCTCGAATGGCCGCGCCGTACCCGGCTTTGCGTCGTTAAGGTTAAATTAACTATGGCGTTGCGCGCGCGGGAACCACCGCTACGCTGTCGGCATTCCAACGTTGGCGACTCCAGACCGCCCGCGTTGGTCGAGTTACAGGGTGGCTGAAAAACAGGCCGGCCGACGGATTGGACACGCGGGCTCGTCCGATTCGAACGCTGCTGGCACGGACCGGGGGAGGGCTTTCTCAGAGCCCTCCCTTTCCGTTTGGGCGGGCGGTCCTTTGCCCCCGGCACCGGCCGAACGGGCGCTGCCACCGCTCCCCGAATTCCACTTTGCCGGAAAATGCTCTAAGGGTGCGGATCGCTCGCCCGAGCCGCTCGCAGCAGGTCGCAAGCCGTTGGATTCTCCGCTCGTATCGTCGTCGTTGCCGCCGGAGCCGCCGCAGCCGCAGCGCGAGCCGATTCTGACGCTGCCCGGTGCGGTGACCGCCTACGTGGCGCTGCTGGCGGTGATCCATCTGCGCACGCTGCTGTCGCCGGAGTTCGAGTACTGGACCATCGAGATGTTCGGCTTCATCCCGATGCGCTACGAGCAGACGCTGCTCGACTCGCCGTTCCCCGGCGGCACCGGGGCGAAGATCTGGACCTTCGTCACTTATTCGCTGCTGCACGCCAATCTCAGCCACATGGTGTTCAACGGTCTGTG
>NZ_QTKI01000417.1:0-4148 GCF_010820945.1 Rhodopseudomonas sp. BR0C11 | reverse complement strand
ATTCCGAACGCGGTGCACGACATCCACGAACTGCTGCTGACCGCGGTCAAGCAGCTCGACATCGCGCCCGCTCAGCAAGACAGCTTGCGCGAGAAGGTGCCGGCGCTGACCGAGGCGATCCGTGACGTGTATCGCTCCGGCAAGGACGACAAGCCGTTCCACGACATCGTGGCGCAGGCAGCCGAAGCGCTGAAGCTCGACAACGCCACGCTGAACCGCAACTTCGGTAAGCTGTCGGCGGCGCTGTCGGTGTATCCGGTGGCCCGCACCCGGCCGTTCTTCGACGCGATGGAGAAGAGCCAGCCGGGTACCGGCGGCCTGTATTCGGTGAGCGTCGACCCGTGGAAGTGCTCGGGCTGCCTCGAATGTATCGACGTCTGCGGCCCCGGCGCGCTGGTCGATCGTGAGCAGGACGAGCCGATGCTGGAGCAGCTCCAGGCGCGGTTCGAATTCCTCAGCCGCACCCCGAACACCCCGGCGCGGTTCACCGAAAGCGCGACCAAGCCGGAAGGCGAGACCAAGCGCCTGATGCTCGATCGCGCCAATTACTACGCGACCACCGGCGGCCACGGCGCTTGCCGCGGCTGCGGCGAAGTCACCGCGATCCGTCTGGTCACCTCGACCAACCACGCGATCCACGACAAGCGCCGCAAGGACCACATCCGCGAGCTGGAAACCCTGATCGACCAGCTCAACGCCAAGCGGGCGCTGGTGGCCGGCGACGAGGCGCGCGCCGCCCGGATCGACCAGACCCTGAAGACGCTGGAGAAGCGGCTGTATCTCTATGAGAGCGGCCCGACCGGCAACGGCCCGTCCGGCATGGTGATCGCCAACGCCACCGGCTGCTCGAGCGTCTATGCGTCGACCTTCCCGTTCAACCCCTACACCGATCCGTGGGTGAACAGCCTGTTCCAGGACACCCCTGCTGTCGCCAAGGGCATCTTCGAAGGTCTCACCGCCAAGGCGTCGGAGGACTTCCGGGCACTGCGCATCGCCAAGCTCGAACTGGCCGACGCCTATGATGCGGCCAAGCACGACGGCTACTTCCGCTACTTCGGCTGGAGCGAATTCACGCCGGAAGAGCGGTCGATGCTGCCGACCGTGCTGAGCATGGGCGGCGACGGCGCCACCTACGACATCGGCTTCGGCGCGCTGTCGCGGCTGCTCGCCACCAAGACCCCGATCAAGGTCGTGGTGCTGAACACCGGCGCCTATTCCAACACCGGCGGCCAGACCTCGACGGCGAGCCTCACGGGCCAGGACAGCGACCTGTCGCGGTTCGGCATCGCCCAGCACGGCAAGCAGGAATCGCGCAAGGAACTTGGCCTGATCGCCTCGTTCCATCCGAACGTGTTCGTGGTGCAGACCGCGACCGCGCTGCAGGGCCACTTCCTGAAGAACGTGATGGAGTTCCTGAACCACACCTCGTCGCCGGCGGTGCTCGACGTCTATACGCCGTGCCAGGCCGAGCACGGCATCGGCGACGCCGTCGCCAACCGCCAGGCGCGTCTTGCGGTCGAAAGCCGGATGAATCCGGTGTTCGTCCACGACCCGCGCAAGGGCAGCAAGCTCAACAACTGGTTCTCGCTCGACGGCAACCCCGAAGCCGACCAGGACTGGGCCACCAAGACGATCGAGTACGTCGATGAGAGCGGCAAGCCGCAGCTTCTCAAGGCCAAGCTGACGCCGGCCGACTTCGCCCACACCGAAGTCCGCTTCCGCAAGCAGTTCAAGCCGCTGAAGAAGGACGACGGCGCCCTGCCGATCGACGAATACGTCGCGCTCGATCCGGCGGCGCGCGCCGGCAAGACGCCGTTCATCTACGCCACCGATGCCGACAAGAAGCTGATCAAGCTTTCGGTCGGCGAGACCGTGGTGGCGCTGGTGGAAGAACGGCGGAAGTACTGGCGCACGCTGCAATATCTCGGCGGTTTCGACGTCCGTGCGCTCGACGAAGCGCACAGCGCCGAACTGGCCGCGCTGCAGCACCAGTACGACGAACAGGTCAAGGCCCGCGAAAGCTCGCTCGATCAGATCGCGCGCGGCATGAGCGAGCTGGCAGCCTCCTCGAACGCGCCGGCCGCCGGCGGGCTCGCCGGCCTGATGGCCGGGCTGGCGCCCGCACCGGCCGCCGCGGCGACGCAGACCAACGGCGCAAAAGCTGCCAATGGCAACGGCGCCGAGCCGATCCACATCGACGATGCGGACCTCGGCAAGTGCACCAACTGCAAGAGCTGCTACCAGGACGTGCCGGAAGTGTTCGAACTCACCAAGATCGTCGTCGACGGCGCCCCGAAGGACGTCGCCCACGTCATCCCGGGCGTGTTCAGCAAGCTCAAGGTCACGCCTGAACTGTCGGCCAAACTGAGCCGCGCAGCGGCCAACTGCGATGCGGAGATCATTCGATGAGCGACGTCACCGGAACGGTCTCCAGCGACGTGCTGCGCTACCAGCAGGCGCGCAGCACGCTGGAAAGCTCCAAGAGCGAACTGGAAGAGCTGCAGAACAGCGAAGCTGTCGGCATCTTCCAGAAGCAGCTCGCGCTCTTGCAGAAACGCCTGGTCAACGACCCGGCGTCGCTGCGCAACATGTTCATCGCGGACGGCACTCAGGCGATCATCTGGGAATTCCAGCAGCCGGAACTGGGTGAAGCCTTCACCACCACGCTGTGGAACCTGCTCGCCCGCGGCGACGACATGTCGACGATCCTGCAACGCTTCATCTGGGCGCTGCCGCTGAAGTTCAAGCGCAAGTTCATCAAGGCGATCGACGTGCACCTGCGCGGTCGCTACCCGATGTTCGAGAACCTGTCGGAAGGCTGGCCGGGCGAAGCGTTCATCCCGCCCTATATCCGTCCGGCGGAAGAGCGTGCGATCGACTTCGAACTCGTGAACCAGGGCTATCTCGGCTACCAGTCGATCGGCTACTCGCTGCGCGAGTGCGAGCTGTTCGTCTGGCTCGAGGTGATGCGCGACAAGCAGTGCGACGACAAGCCGTGCGAGCTCGGCGTGCTGATTCAGGGTCGGAAGGAAGCCAAGGGCGGCTGCCCGGTGAAGATCCACATCCCCGAGATGCTGGACCTGCTCGGCAACGGCAAGCATCGCGAAGCCTTGGAGCTGATCGAGAGCTGCAACCCGCTGCCGAACGTCACCGGCCGCGTCTGCCCGCAGGAACTGCAGTGCCAGGGCGTCTGCACCCATACCAAGCGGCCGATCGAAATCGGCCAGCTCGAATGGTACCTGCCCGAGCATCAGAAGCTCACCAATCCGAGCGCCAATGAGCGGTTCGCCGGGCGGATCTCGCCGTGGGCCGCTGCGGTGAAGCCGCCGATCGCGGTGGTCGGCTCCGGTCCGTCGGGTCTGATCAACGCGTACTTGCTGGCGGTCGAGGGCTTCCCGGTCACGATCTTCGAGGCGTTCCACGACCTCGGCGGCGTGCTGCGCTACGGCATTCCGGAATTCCGCCTGCCCAACACGCTGATCGACGACGTCGTCGAAAAGATCATCCTGCTCGGCGGCCGTTTCGTGAAGAACTTTGTGGTCGGCAAGACCGCGACGCTCGAAGACCTCAAGGCCGAAGGCTTCTGGAAGATCTTCGTCGGCACCGGCGCAGGCCTGCCGACCTTCATGAACGTGCCCGGCGAGCACCTGCTCGGCGTGATGTCGGCCAACGAGTTCCTGACCCGCGTCAACCTGATGCGCGGCCTGGACGACCGTTACGAGACGCCGCTGCCCGAGGTGAAGGGCAAGAACGTGTTCGTGATCGGCGGCGGCAACACCGCGATGGACGCGGCGCGCACCGCCAAGCGGCTCGGCGGCAACGTCACCATCGTGTATCGCCGCACCAAGAGCGAGATGCCGGCCCGCGTCGAGGAGCTGCATCACGCGCTGGAAGAAGAGATCAATCTCGCGGTGCTGCGCGCGCCGCGCGAATTCATCGGCGACGACCACACCCACTTCGTCACCCACGCGCTGCTCGACGTCAACGAGCTCGGCGAACCGGACAAGTCCGGCCGCCGCAGCCCGAAGCCGACCGGGCAGATCGAGCGGGTGCCGGTCGACCTCGTGATCATGGCGCTGGGCAACACCGCCAACCCGATCATGAAGGACGCCGAGCCGGGCCTGAAGACCAACAAATGGGGCACCATC
>NZ_QTKI01000416.1:0-4158 GCF_010820945.1 Rhodopseudomonas sp. BR0C11 | reverse complement strand
CCTCCCGCCGCTGGATCAATGAAATCGACACTCATCAATTTCACCGGAAAACGAAAATCAACACCACAGAGCCACTAATAACATTCTATATTATTGCAGACCGGACAATCTGCAATCCAATTTAGGTATTAGGTTCGTCGCCCGTAGGGCGGATTAGCGAAGCGCAATCTGCCCTCCTCATTGGCCGCACATCGGCGAGACTTCTTCGACCCACATTCAACCCAACGTCGAGTTGCACCTCTGCTCCATCACGTGCCAGCCTGAACCGATTGTTTTGGAGTTTAAGCATGGCGGCATTTCTCAAGATTGTTTCGAGCGCTTATCTCGTTCTGGTTTGGCTGTCGTTCTTCATCGGACTACAGGCGCCTTTATCCCGCGAATTGCAGATACCTGTGGGCGGCGCCACCATCCTGCTGTTCCTGATCGCAGTGCTGCTGTCGATCCCCGGTGTTGCGCTGTTCGCGTTCGGCCAATTGGTCGGCGACGTCAGGGCTATTCGCAATTCTTGCCGGCAGCCGCAGCAGTAACTCAGTCCGCGCAATACGTGCGCACCGACGATCTGCCGCGTCTCTATCTATCTTTCGGAACTTCTATCGAGCTACGAACGACGCGATAGAACACGTATCGATTTTGAGATTTATGCAATCATTTTCGAGAGGATCTAATAACGCTGATCGCGACAGGAAACATCAATCTGCCCTACGAGGTGCTGGGGGTCGTCCATGCCACCGTCAGCCGGACACCGACATCAAGCGGCTGCGGCCATGCCGGCGGACTTCCGATTCAGGAAGCCTACGAAGAGGTGACACAGGCGCTGTACGATGCGGCTCTCGCGTCCGGTGGTGACGGCGTCATTCACGTCGGCTACGACTACCGCATGTCGAGCGCCAACCTCGGATGCAACAACACTCAGCCGGTGTTCGAGGTATACGGTTGGGGTACGGCGATCAGAACGATCGGATGATATTGATCGCCAGGATTTGCTGCTGGGCCGTCCGAGCCGCAGCCCGTAGGCCAGTCCCCCGCCTGATTGAGCCCGTCGCGGCACGGCTCGCAATTGGGACAATCAGACTGTATCGCCGCTTTTTGTCTCAGCACACCAAGCGCACTTGCCTATTCAATCCAACCTGTTCGCAACGGGCGCTAGAGGCGCTAGAGCAGTACGGCTTTTCTGAGGGCATTAAGCTCGCTGCCGCACAAATCAATCGTTGTGGCGGCAGCTACAGATTGAGCGTCACTGCGTCGGGCGAGACGTGGCTCGTGACCTCGGATGGCCTGCGATTTGGCCCCGATGAGATCGCAGATGTCTTGAAGGGCCAACACACTCACATGTTGAGATAGCGGTAGAAATCACGAACCAACTACCATGCGCCGTTCCAAGCAACTGTACATCTATGCAATTTTTGAGCGATGAGGCCACGATGGAAGGCGATCTAGATAGTTCTGACGAGTTCTTTGAACGATTCAGCCAACACCTATCGCAGATAGACGAGATAGCAAGCATTGTGCTGCGAGGGCACCTTCTCGTTGAGCAAGACTTAGATTCCGTGATTGAAGCAATCTTCTTCTACCCCCAGTATGTCACCCGGCTGAGCTTCGAAAGAAAGATCCAGATAGCAAGGGCAATGGCCCTACGAATGCAAGAGGATCCAGCCTGGGAAACGTTGAGAACGCTTAATCTGCTTAGAAATGGAATCGCACATAGTTCCGATATCGACGACAGGCGAAAGAAACTCGCCGAATTGCGTCATGCCTGCATGAAGCAGATGAATCCGGAAGCACAACGACAACATGAAGGCGATTCGGACAAGGAGATCGTAATTCTCGGATGCGCGCTTTGCTGCGGTCACCTTGCCATTTTGGAGGAAGCACTGGTCGAAATGCACGCTGTAATCCGAGAACTTGATGAAGAAATCCACCCACATCTGCAGAGAATGCCGATAAAGTCGGTTCGTGAAGGATAGTCAGCCGCGCTTCCGACGTGTGTTGTTCGATGGTCGGTGCGCAGACATCGAGTCGTGGGATCTGGTGCGACGGATCAAGTCTTTCCTACGAGCGACAATCAGATATCCTCATCAGCAAGCGTCACTGCTGAGCGCAGCGATCCAACTCCTTTATGTCTCAGCATTTAGGTATAGAAAGTGAAGGCGATTATGGATCCGCTGGAGGCATTCATCGACGAGACCATCCAGATTTCGTTGAGCAAGGGATATCCTCCGACAACGTTTCAGCGGATGCGCCGACAGTATGGGACAGTTAGTGCCATTGAAAGGTTAGTGACTAAGGGAGAGATACAGAGTGGGTTCAAGAAATTGTTGAGCCTTGGCCTGAAGGACTGGTCAATTGAAGCCGCCGTGCTCAAGTTTCCGGAACGTTTCAGCATAGATGCGCGCGAGTGCGCTGAATTCCGGTTACGGGCCGCTGAGCAGGGCCTCATCTAGTCTTCGAACGGCCCCGTAGGGCTGATCAGCGCAGCGGCATCCGCCGCCTTCAAGCCGTCACGTATCGGCGGGTTACGCCTTCGGCTAACCCGCCCTACGCTCTGATCACGTCGCGGCGATTCCTGTCACAACGTCGAGATTCCGGGTTCGCTCTCTTCGCGAGCGCCCCGGAATGACCTGCTTTCGGACAAGTCATCCTCTCTCCACGTCATTCCGGGGCGCGCGGAACGCGGGCCCGGACTCCATACTTACGGGCACCCCCGCGTCGCTGCCCCGCATTGACAGGGGCGCGCGGTGCGGCGGAGACTTCGGCCATGGCGTATTTCTGGCTTCTGATCGCGATCGTGGTCACCGGCGGCGTGGCGGCGATCGTCAACGACACTGCGTATAGCGGCGAACTGTTCGACTCCTCCACGGTGGTCGGCGTCGCGATGCTGTCGGCGCTGACGCTGTTCGTCGGCCGCGGCATGCTGCGCGGGACCAGCACCAGCCAATGGCTGAACCACGCCTTGATCTGGGCCGCGATCGTGCTCGCCGTCGCGGTGGCATATCGGCTGTGGCCGATGCTGAGCTGAGCGGCTTTCAGGACCGGTGACGAGTTTGGCTGATCGACCGGTTCGGCGTTCTCGGCTCACGGATTAGGTTGGACCATTCGTTGATCCAGGGATCGAGATTCCGGGTTCGCTCGCTTTCGCGAGCGCCCCGGAATGACTCGTTGAAAGCGCGCACTGACGCAACACGGAGCGACATAGAGGCGCGGGGCCGGCGCCGGTTGCGCCCGACCGTCGCCATAAAGCGCTCGCTAGGCTCGCGGCGTGAGACCAGCCGGGTGCTGCCCGCCGCGAACGCTCGGCGCAGCATTCCGAGCGCTGCCCCGCTGGCGGGGGGCGACAACAGGACGGCCACGATGACACCAACCACCTTCCGGATCGAGCATGGGCTGCGGCCGCAGCATCGGGCGCAGGCTGCCGCCGGCTATTGGGCGGCATTCGCGCGCAAGCTGCATTATTCGCTCGGGCCGCGGCGCCAGGCCGTCGCTTTGATCCGGCGGATACTGGATGCCAACTACGCGATCAGCGCCGTCGCCGACGACGGCCGCTTCCTCGGCGTCTCCGGGTTCAAGACGCCGGACGGCGCCTTCGTCGGTGGCGGGTTCGGCGATATCGTGCGGATCTACGGCCCGGTGCAGGCGGTCTGGCGCGGGCTGCTGCTGAGCATCCTGGAGCGCCCCTGCGAGCGCGGCACGCTGCTGATGGACGGCATCTTCGTCGATGAACAGGCCCGCGGGCTCGGCGTCGGCACCGCGCTGCTCAACGCCGTCGAACAGCACGCCGCAGCCTGCGGTCTCAAGGCCGTGCGGCTCGACGTGATCGACAGCAATCACGGCGCACGAAAGCTGTACGAGCGGCAGGGCTACCAGGCACGCGGCACGCAATCGCTCGGCCTGCTGGAGCCGCTGTTCGGCTTCCGCAGCGCCACCACGATGCTGAAACAGCTCAGCCGCTGATCGCGCGCGTCGCGGCTGATGGGGGTCGCTACGCGCGCCCCATCCGACCAGCCCAGCGTCTTTTTCTCTTCGTCTTTCGCCCCTCGCCACGCGTCCGGCCATTCGGGGGCGCGAGGTGATTTGACGCCGCGCAAGGAAGCCGAAGGCGCAGCGCTCCTCAATGGCGGCAGAGGATTGGCTGATCGCATTACTCCGTCTAAACCTGCGCGG
>NZ_QTKI01000415.1:0-4168 GCF_010820945.1 Rhodopseudomonas sp. BR0C11 | reverse complement strand
ACCCCCGGGCTCTACACCTTCTAATTCGTCGGCAGCGTCAGATGGGTATAAGAGACGGGTGCACGGCGTGGCTCGCAGCCATCCTTCGAGACGCCCGGCTTAGCCGGGCTCCTCAGGATGAGGCCATGCAGGTTGTTAGTTCTTCAGCCTGAACTCGACGCCTGCCAGGCGGAAGCCGTTGGCGGTGAGCGACACGCCCTGCGCTTGTGCGGCTGCGCGGACCCTCTCGGGAGCCGTCACTTTGAACGTCAGCGCCGTCATCGCTTCGCTGGCGCCCTGCACGAACCGGAACGTGGCGTTCGGCAGGCGCAGTTCGGCGACGCCATCCGCATCCGTTTCCACGGGCAGTTCGAGAATCCGGCCCCAATGCGCGGCGAGATCGGCCGGGTCGGGGCTTTGCATCTCGACTGCGGTCAGCGCCTGCGTGGTGTCGGTGCGGATCGCCTTGGCCCACTCCGGCCCCGCCGGCGGATAGGGCCCGCGAATGTTATCGCTGCCTGCAGTGTGGTTGAGCTCGATAAAGGCGGCGCGGCAGTCGCGCGGGTGGAGCTGGACGCCGTGATACGGCGCGTGGTCGATCACATTGGCGGTGCGGACCCCGAGGCTGGCGGCGTGACGGCCGCGGGCGTCGGGATCGTCGCAACAGAAGATCGCCATGTAGCCGCCGCGGCCTCGGGTCTTCTCCAGGAAGCGGCCCGCCGCGGTGCCCGGTTGGGTCGGTGCGACAATCTCCAAGAGCGTCGCGTCGACCGGCAGCAGCACGTTCTCCAGGCCGTATTTGCCGACGTGGGGATCGCGGTAGCAGATGTTCAGCCCGAGAATCGTCGAGATGTGCGATGCGGCGGGTTCGATCGGCTCAGTGACCAGGCAGATCTGACGCAGGCGGAGGAACGGCGCCATCGTCAGCGGCCCTGAAACACCGGCGCGCGCTTCTCGACGAAGGCGGCCGCGGCTTCCTTGTGGTCGGCGGTCTCGGCACAGCGCGAGTGATGCAGCGCCTCGCCGTCGAAGCAGGCTTCGAGCGACAGGGTTTCGGCGTTGTTGATGTTGGTCTTGATGTAGCCGAGCGTGACGGTCGGGCCCTGTGCCAGCGACAGCGCCAACTCGCGCGTGGCGGATTCGACCTCGGCGTCGGGAACGACGCGGCTGACGATGCCGAGTGCCTGCGCCTGATCGGCGGTCAGCACCGGCGAGGTGAGATACAGCTCGCGGGCTTTCGCCGCGCCGATCAGATGCGTCAGGAAGTACGTGCCGCCGAAGTCGCCCGAGAGCCCGACCTTGGCGAACGCGGTGGTGATCTTGGCCGACGCGCCCGCCACCCGCAGATCGCAGGCGAGCGCCATCGACAGGCCAGCGCCGGCAGCCGCGCCGTCGATCTGCGCCACCACCGGCTTCGGCATCTGATGCAGGATGCGGGACACCTCCATGCCGCGGCGGAGGTTCGCCACCTTCTGTTCGAGCGGCGGCGGAGCACCTGCAGCCGCCATCGACTTGACGTCGCCGCCGACGCAGAACGTGCCGCCGGCGCCCTTCAGCAGCACCGCGCGGACGTCCGGATCGTCTTTGGCGCGATGTGCTGCCTCGACCAAGCCGCGGATCATGTCCTGATTGAGCGCGTTGCGCCGATCCGGACGGTTCATCGTGATGGTGAGCAGGCCGCGGTCGAGGTCTTGCAGGACGATGTCGGTCATGGCGGATCCTTGTTGTTGTTCGTTGTGCCCCATCGACTGTCTTGATGACGCGCGCCTCGGCGCCGTCTCAGGGATTGTCCGTCATTGCGAGCCGAAGGCGAAGCAATCCAGCGCCGTGCACTGAGCTGGATCGCTTCGCTGCGCTCCACGCGATGACGGTTTTGATCGGGCTACTTCTTCACCAGCGGGCAGCGGGAATCGGCGAGCGACTGGAACGCCTGATCGCCCGGCACCGTCGCGAGCAGCTTGTAGTAGTCCCAGCGCCCCTTCGACTCCGACGGCTTCTTGACCTCGAACAGGTACATGTCGTGCACCATCCGGCCATCCTCACGGATCTTGCCGTTCTTGGCGAAGAAGTCGTTGATCGGCATTTCCTTCATCTTCTTGGTCACCGCCGCCGCGTCGGTGGTGCCGGCCGCCTTGACTGCCTGCAGGTAGTGCATCGTTTCGGAGTACAGGCCCGCCTGCGCCGAGGTCGGCATCCGCTTGGTGCGTTCCATGAAGCGCTTGGAGAACGCACGGGTCTCGTCGTTGAGATCCCAATAGAACGCTTCGGCCAAGATCAGGCCCTGGGCGGTTTCCAGCCCGACGCTGTCGATGTCGGAGATGAAGGCGAGCAGCGGCGAGATCTTCTGGCCGCCCTTGGTGATGCCAAACTCGGCGCCCTGCTTGATCGCGTTGATGGTGTCGCCGCCCGCATTGGCGAGGCCGATCACCTTCGCCTTCGAGCTTTGCGCCTGCAGCAGGAACGAGGAGAAATCGGAGGTGTTGAGCGGATGCTTGACGCTGCCCAGCACCTTGCCACCCGACGCCTTGATGACGTTGGTGGTGTCGCGCTCGAGGTCCTGGCCGAACGCGTAGTCGGCCGACAGGAAGAACCAGGTGTCGAGGCCCTGCTTCACCGCCGCAAGGCCGGTGGTGTTGGCCTGCGCGAAGGTGTCGAACACGTAGTGCACGGTGTATGGGCCGCAGGCTTCGTTGCTGAGCCGGATCGACCCCGGGCCGGAGAACATGATGATCTTGTTGCGGGCCTTGGCGATCTCGGCGGCGGCCAGCGCAGTCGCCGAGGCGGCGACGTCGATGATCGCTTCGACGCCCTGATTGTCGAGCATGTCGCGGGCGATGTTGGCGGACAGATCGGCCTTGTTGAGGTGGTCGGCGGCGATGATCTCGACCTTGCGCCCCAGCACCGTGCCGCCGAAATCTTCCACCGCCATCTTGGCCGCAGTCTCGCTGCCCGTTCCGGTGATGTCGGCATAAAGGCCCGACATGTCGAGGATTGCGCCGAGCTTCAGCGGCGGCTGCGATTGCGCCTGCGCGGCGGTGATCGCTGCGATCGACAGACATGCGAGTAGAGTGCTGCGGAACGGCTTCAAGACATCCTCCCTGGCGAGCGCCGATCATGATTGCGGCGCTTCTGATGATTGGGCGCGATCATGCCGCATCGCCTGCTGCGCGGCAAGCGACGCAGTTTTCCGGCGAGTGGAATGAGTCTGTGCGTGCAGAGGTGTGTTACTACACGTTGATGCATCTGAGGCGATTAGTAGTCGCGCGATTACGACTGCGGGCCCGCGCGATACGCGCTGCACGGCCTGCGATATCGCTCATCGGTTTGTCGCGTAACGATCAGCGTCTCGACCGAGACCGATAGCCATTCCACTTCGCCGGGATCGTTTGGATCGCTAGTCTTCGTGAGGTTTGCGAAGAACCCGAATCAACACGGCGGTCTCGATGGCATTTCGGCGAAACAGCGCCTGGTGGCGGACCGCGATCTGCGGCGGTGCTGTGCTGCTGTCGCAGGCGGGCGGCGCCGGGGCGGCCGGCTGTTTGGATCTGCCGGTGCAGGGCGAGGGCGTGGTGGCGTCGGTGATCAATCCGCGCACGCTGCGCCTGGCCGACGGCCGCGAAATCCGGCTCGCCGGCATCGAGCCTTCCCGCGAACGATATGACGCGGAGGTCGCGGCGTTGTCGGCCCTGACGCTCGGCCGAAAGGTATCGCTGCATGGTGCCGACGACGGGCCGGACCGCTACGGCCGGCAATTGGCCTTCGTGGTGGCGGAGCCGGGCAGCGAGCTGGTGCAGCGCCGGCTGCTGGCCGAGGGCGGTGCACTGGTAGGGATCGACGTCCTCCCGGCGGACTGTCGGAAGGATCTGCTGGCGGCCGAAGCCGGCGCCCGCGCTGCGGCGGTCGGTATCTGGATGGCGAGGGATGTCATAAAAAACGCCGCAAATTCCGGCGATATGGTGACCCGGATAGGGCGCTTTACCGTGGTCGAAGGCCGAATCAGCTCGGTGCGGGAAGTCGGTTCGACGGTCTATCTGAACTTTGGCGGTCGCTGGACTCGTGGCTTTGCGGTGACTATTTCAAGGCGCATCGTCGGGTCGTTCGAGGCCGCCGGGCTCGCACCCAAGTCTCTGACAGGACAACGAATTCGGGTGCGCGGCTGGGTCGAGAAGCGGGCCGGGGCGAGCATGGC